>NZ_JAUBUN010000016.1:98543-148234 GCF_036702665.1 Microcoleus sp. Aus8_D2 | reverse complement strand
TATGCCCTATGCCCTATGCCCTATGCCCTATGCCCTATGCCCTATGCCCTATGCCCTATGCCCTATGCCCTATGCCCATAGCCCGTCAAGTACCTCTAGTACCTCATCTTTCTGAGAAAGGCTATATATTAAAATATACTAGATTTGAATTAAAGCAATATTCGAGCGTTCAGAAAAATACAGAGCTCAGGCTCTTCAAGGCAGATGTATCTCAAGATAGAGCGGACGCAGGCTTGTAGCCGCCCAGTCTTGCGATCGATCGTCGTGAGTTTATGGTACTTTATATTTACTAGCGATTACTTGCTGGCATCAGGAGTTTTCAGTATCGCCTTTGCTTCCTCAATATTTTGGGCAACCACTTTGCCAGATTCGATTAACGCAGCTTTTTCCGTATTACTGAGTTCGAGTTCGACTATCTGTTCGACTCCCCGAGATCCCAAGCGACATGGAGAGCCTAAAAAGATATCTTGCACGCCGTATTCGCCTTGCAAATAAACAGAGCAAGATAAGAGTCGCGATTGATTTAATAAAATTGATTCTACCATCAAACAGGCAGAAGATGCGGGTGCAAAATAAGCACTAGAAGTCTTCATCAATGAGACAACTTCTGCGCCGCCGTGGCGAGTTCGCTGTACAATGCGATCGATCGCCCCTGCATCCATAAGTTGAACGATGGGAATGCCGTTGACTGTGGAATAGCGCGGCAAGGGAACCATTAAATCGCCGTGGGAACCGATGACTGTGGCGCACACTTGGGCAATGGAAATGCCCAATTCCATTGCAATAAAAGTTTGAAAGCGGGCGGAGTCGAGAATGCCGCCCATACCCATAACTCGGTGTTTTGGCAAATCCACAGCTTCCCAGGCTAGATATGTCATGATATCTAGGGGATTGGTGACGACGATTAAGATTGCTTCGGGGGAATGGGCGATCGCCTGTTTGGCAGCTTCTGTGACAATTCGAGCATTGATTTTAATTAAATCTTCGCGATTGATACCGGGTTTGCGCGGAATTCCGGCGGCAATGACGATGATATTTGAGTTGGCTGTATCTATATAATTGTTGGTACCGACAATTTGGCGATCGTGGCGTTCGACTCCCCTAGCTTGCATCAAGTCCAAAGCAACACCCTGCGGCCAACCTTCGACGATATCTAGCAATACTACATCTGCTAAATTTTTCTCGGCAATTCGTTGAGCCAAGGTGCTACCGACTTTACCTGCACCGATAATTGAGACGCGAGTTGATGGGGGATTCATTCGATTTTAGATTTAGGATTTTAGATTTTAGATTTTAAGAATGAGCTTAATTTGCGATCGAGCGAACTGTATGTAATCTACGTTACCTTTACTCAGGTATGTTGTTGCGCTTCAGCGCTCTTTCATATATGAAAGAGCGCAAGCACAACAACGTACCTAAAAGTTAGCGAAGATCGAGAAGAGTTCCAGTTGCATCCAGAACCGACTGTAATGTTTTGTGTCGGTGAGTTTACTTAAAATCTTCGAGTTGGTCTACGCGCAGCCAAATATTCGGGGTGGGGACTTTGCCGAATTTAACGAAGGCGTAGTCGCCGCGAACATCCATCACTTCGCCTTTGGTTTCAAATATATAGGAGGAAAAGCGCTGGTCGCTGGCTTGGGCTTCTAGACTGTTTTCGAGTTTCTCGCGAATTGCGCGGACTATGCTACCTTTTTTGATTGCCATAATTTGCTCTGTTTCATTTATAAAAGTATACAAATTTTAATCTAGATTTGTCTTGAAAGCACTTTTTTCTGTTGACTGTTGACCGTTGACTGTTAGCTGTTAGCTGTTGACTGTTGACTAATGACTAATGACTAATGACTACTGACTACTGACTATATTTGACACGCGGGGCAGTAATGAGTCGATCGCCCTGCTAATTTTATCTTTTCGATCGGCGTTGAGCAAGTGCGGCAGGGTTGACCGGTGCGATTGTACACCCAAGCGACGCCGCCGTAGTTACCGTTGACGCCTTGGACGTTGAGAAAATTGCTGAATGTCGTGCCGCCGTTTGCGATCGCCCGCTGTAAAACTTGAATAATAGCTGTATGAATGCGATCGATTTGCTCTCTTGTCAAATCCGCGCACAGAGTTGTCGGCATCACTCCCGACAAAAACAAAGTTTCGTCTGCGTAAATATTGCCCAAACCCGCTACCAGTGCCTGGTCTAGCAATGCTGTTTTAATTGGTCGCGCCCGTCGGTGCAGCTTGCGGGCTAAATATTCTGTGGTAAATTCGTCGGAAAACGGTTCCGGGCCTAGGAGTTTCAGGCCGGTGACTGTGCTGGAAACCTCGGTTTGTGAGGGGACGTACCACATTTGACCGAAGGTGCGTTGGTCTACAAACCGCAATTCTTGGTTTCCTGCAAAAAATAGTCGCACTCGTGTGTGTTTTGGTAGGGCTTCGTCGCCATTCACCCACAGGAGTTGTCCGGTCATTCGCAGGTGGACACCCAACCAGCCAGTTTTGGAAGGCAGGATGGAGGGGAGGGCGGGCACGGGGGCGCCGCCCCTACATTGCGATAGTTCTGCCAGGAGGTATTTGCCGCGCCTGTACCAAGATGCGATCGACTTTCCTTTGAGTTTTGTCAAAAAATCGGCCGCAGAGATTGAGCGGGCGATCGAGCTATTTAACAGCACGTCTCCGCCCAAAATTTCGCGATCGAGGGTAAGTTGATTCAAACCCCGGCAAATAGTTTCAACTTCTGGCAGTTCCGGCACAATTAGCGCTGTTCTGTTCCTTGATTGGGTGCGCCTTCCACGCTGCCGGGAACTTCGGCGCCCGGTTTGCTGTCCGTCGAAGTTTTGGGCTGGTTGGGGGCTGCTCCGCTGCCGGTTTTCCGGGTTTTCTCGTCGAGAGTGGTTTGCTTGCCGCCGGAAGCTACTGGAGTCGCTGTTTTGGCTTTGGCTTTGGGTGCTGCCACTTCGACTAATTCGCTTTGGGCGTAGTTGTTGGTGTTGACACCGGCATAATTTACGGTGTTAAAGCGAACGATAACTGGGTATTTAATGCCGCTTTGGTCTACCGTAGCAACGGTGCCCACTTCTTGATACCAGTAGGATTCTTTGCGGAGAATCCGGACTGTTGAACCGCGTTGAACCATGAGCTTTGTTTCCTTTGCGATGAATAAACGGATAAAGCCATTTTTTTTACTTTAGTCGATCGCGCGACGCATTTAAACTCTGTAACGAAATTCTTGCTTCCCCTGACGTTTTTTGTTACAGGTTTGTAAAGAAAAGTAAAGTTGTTTTGCGGGCGATCGCTGGAGGTGAAAAATAAATAAACAGACATTATCCGTTAAATGCAAGCTGTGCGATCGAGTTGAAAAAAAACTTTACAAATAGGAGAGCGGGGCGGTCAGTTTGTTGTCAGCTTAAGTCTGGAACCTTTTTTGTATCTCTCGTTTGTTGCCCAGGCCAGATCCCCCTAAATCCCCCTTAAGAAGGGGGACTTTGATTCGGACTCTTGCCCCCCCCCTTGGGAAGGTGGAGTAGGGGGCAAGCTAAGCGGGATCGAACCTCTTAAAGTTTGGAACCCTTTTTTGTATCTCTCGTTGGTTGCCCAGGCCAGATCCCCCTAAATCCCCCTTAAGAAGGGGAGTAGGGGTTGACTTTGATAGGAATCCTGTCCCCCCCTTCTTAAGGGGGGTTAGGGGGGATCTGGCCTCGGCGGTAAACAGCAGTCTGTGACTACGTTTTACGTTAAGTTGACACCAATGGGGCCGCCAGCCGGTTGTGGGGCCGCCAGGGATTGAAAACCCCTGTCTCACAGCTAAAGTTGTCTCAAGACGACTGAATAGGTGATATTAATTAACCTCGTATTTAATTATCTCACCGCGCTAAACTATTGCAAAGTGCGGGAATATTTAAATTATGTCGTTAGTTGATTTAGCTAATACTAAAGTTAGGGTTATTGGATGGAGTGCGATAATGGGTGTGGCGCCAATGATTGCCAGCGCGATCGCCAATCCGGCAGTGACAGCAGCATTGGGGGTGATGGCCAATCCCGCCGTTGGGGGAATTTCTATTTTAGCGACTATTGCGGGCGGTATCGCGGGGAATATGGCGGCTAATGAGTTGGGGAATCGGATGGCCGAAAAGTTGGCAAAAAATCCGAATATTCTCGACAATCACGATTTGATTGAGGCGGCTGGTGAGGCGATCGGCTATATTCTCAAGGATGTCGCAAAGTCGGATGAATTAATTGCGATCGCCCTTAGCAAAAATTCGTCTGTCAGGGATTTAGATAAGTTAGCCGACAAGACTCCTGAATATTGGCTGAACATTAACACGCAAGCGGTTGATTTGTCAAGAAGTTTAAATATTTCCGAAGAGCAACTGACTCTAATTTTTTCGGCGGATGCTGCGGAGTTCGATCGAGTTACGGGATTGACACCGGAAGATTGGGCAAGATTCATCGGGGAATTCGCCCGCAGCGAGGGGAAATCCTTCGATCCTGAAATCGTGGAATTTGTCGCGCAAAGACTCTACGCAACTTTCCCGAAAGCGTACCGGGAAGTGCTGAAACAAGACGCGGCGGCGGGAGGACAAAAGTTTGCGGCGATGCTGTTGAACCTGCACCAAATTGCTTTGGCGGATCTCAAGGATTTGAGACTGGAAAATCGGGAGATTCTGGACAAGTTGGAGGCGGTGGCGACTCAGCAGCAGATTTGTCAAGTGATGGCGAAATTGGGCGCGATCGAAATTGAGATCCGATCTGATTTGGCGCAGATTCGGGCATTGCTGCAAAGATATATCGATCCTGCTGCGCCGAGTTTGCCGATTCCAGTTAAGTCCGAGACAATTATTCAGGACAGAATTAAAGACTTTACCGGTCGGAAATTTGTGTTTAAAGCAATTAACGAGTTTCTGAGGACAAATCGGAAAGGCTATTTTGTTTTAGAAGCGGAACCGGGTGTTGGGAAAAGCGCGATTATGGCTGCCTGTGTTGTGATGCTGAATCGACGCTGCGTTACCCATTTCAACTCGCAACCGGACGGAATTATCAGCGCTGAAACTTTTTTGGAAAATGCTTGCCTTCAGTTAATTGAAGGTTTTAACCTCAAACACAAGTATCCTGTAATGCCGGACAACGCTTTCAAAAACAACAACTTTCTAGCCAAGTTGCTGGGGGAAGTTAGCGCTGAGTCGAGCAGCGGCAAAAAGGTGATTTTTGTGGTGGATGCGCTGGATGAAGTTGATTTGCAGTCGCAAAGTAAAGGCAGCAATGTTCTTTATTTGCCTAACGATTTGCCGGAGAATGTTTACTTTATTGTCTCGAAGCGGCCGGACTCCCTGCCGATGCCCGCAGCTAACCGGACAGTTTTTGATTTGATGGAGTACGGTGCCGAAAGTCGGAAAGATGTCGAGGTTTTTCTGGCTAAACGCACGGAGAGAAGCGAGCTGATTCAGAATTGGATTAACTGTCAAGGTTTGCAGCGGGAACAGTTTGTGACGGCGGTAGCCGAAAAAAGCGAAAACAAATTTATCTATCTGCGCCACGTACTTGATGAGATTGAAGGCGGCACGTACAATGATGTGAATTTAAACGATTTGCCAGCGGGTTTGGAGGAATACTATCAAAAACACTGGGTACAGATGATTGGCAGTGAAGACGATCTGGAATTGAAAGTTAAGATTATCTACGTGCTGTCGAAAGCTCACGAAGCTGTTTCTCGCGGCTGGATTGCTAAATCGGTGCGCGAGACGGATTTTAAAGTACAGCAGGTACTGAAGAAATGGAATTCTTTTTTGCGACAGGAGCAGGTAGGCGGGGAAATTCGCTACAACATTTATCACAATAGCTTTCGCCAGTTTCTGGAAAAAGATGAAACCGTGCAATCTGCTGGGATGAATGTGGAAGAACTCAACCGCCAAAGTATTAATAACAGGTTGGGAGGAGCGCCGATATGAGCGAGTTAGGTGTGTGGTTGGCGCAGCAGAGTGAAAGCGATCGGGAATATTTTTTGAAATATCAACCCAGGGATTTCGTTAAGGTGTTGCAGGATTTTAATCGTTATTTTGCTTGGGTGACGGATTTCGGTTTTATGCAGATGAAACTGGAGGTGTTGGGGGTACAAGCGTTAATTGAGGATTACGATTTGGCGAGAAATTCTGATGTGTTGCTGTCGGGGGAGCAAAGTGAAACTCTGAGATTGATTCAAGGGGCAATTCGGAAGTCGGCACACGTTTTGGATCAGGATAAAATGCAACTGGCAGGGCATTTATGGGGGAGGTTGTTGGATTTTGAAATGCCCCAGATTCAGGGGATGCTGGCACAAACAAAGCAGTCGAAAGATTGTCCTTGGTTGCGACCTTTGAAGGCTAATTTAGAGCGGGCAAATGAAGGTGCGCTGCGGACGCTTGTCGGTCATACTAGCGTGGTAACAGGAGTGGCGATCGCACCCGACGGAAAAACAGCTATTTCGGCATCCGAAGATGATACCCTGAAAATCTGGGACACCGAGACAGGCTCAGAACAGAAAACTCTCACCGGTCATAGTGCATCGGTAAGGGCAGTGGCGATCGCACCCGACGGCAAAACAGCGATTTCCGCATCCAGGGATAAAACCCTGAAAATCTGGGACACCGAGACAGGCTCACAACTGAAAACTCTCACGGATCATAGTGACTATGTAAATGCAGTGGCGATCGCACCCGACGGACTCACAGCAATTTCGGCATCCGACGATCATACGCTGAAAATCTGGGACACCGAGACAGGCTCACAACTGAAAACTCTCACGGGTCATAGTGAGAAGGTAATAGCAGTGGCGATCGCACCCGACGGCCAAACAGCTATTTCGGCATCCTGGGATAAAACCCTGAAAATCTGGGACACCGAGACAGGCCGGGAACTGAAAACTCTCATCGGTCATAGTGGCGAGGTACTAGCAGTGGCGATCGCACCCGACGGCCAAACAGCGATTTCGGCATCCTGGGATACAACCCTGAAAATCTGGGACACCGAGACAGGCCGGGAACTGAAAACTCTCACCGGTGATAGTGGCGGGGTACTAGCAGTGGCGATCGCACCCGACGGACTCACAGCGATTTCCGCTTCTTACGATTCTACCCTGAAAATCTGGGACACCGAGACAGGCTCAGAACAGAAAACTCTCACCAGTAATAGTTACAGGGTAAATGCAGTGGCGATCGCACCCGACGGCAAAACAGCTATTTCGGCATCTGAGGATACAACCCTGAAAATCTGGGACATTGAGACAGGCTCAGAACAGAAAACTCTCACCGGTCATAGTAACAGGGTAAATGCAGTGGCGATCGCACCCGACGGCAAAACAGCGATTTCGGCATCCTGGGATACAACCCTGAAAATCTGGAACATTGAGACAGGCCGGGAACTGAAAACTCTCACCGGTCATAGTGGCGAGGTACTAGCAGTGGCGATCGCACCCGACGGTAAAACAGCGATTTCGGCATCCGACGATCATACCCTGAAAATCTGGGAGACCGAGACAGGCTCAGAACTAAAAACTCTCACCGGTCATAGTTTCTATGTAACAGCAGTGGCGATCGCACCCGACGGTAAAACAGCGATTTCCGCATCCAGGGATAATACCCTGAAAATCTGGGACACCGAGACAGGCCGGGAACTGAAAACTCTCATCGGTCATAGTGGCGAGGTACTAGCAGTGGCGATCGCACCCGACGGCAAAACAGCTATTTCGGCATCCTGGGATTATACCCTGACAATCTGGGACACCGAGACAGGCTGTGAACTGAAAACTCTCACCGGTCATAGTTTCTATGTAACAGCAGTGGCGATCGCACCCGACGGTAAAACAGCGATTTCCGCATCCAGGGATAATACCCTGAAAATCTGGGACACCGAGACAGGCCGGGAACTGAAAACTCTCATCGGTCATAGTGGCGAGGTACTAGCAGTGGCGATCGCACCCGACGGCAAAACCGCGATTTCCGCTTCATGGGATCGTACCCTAAAAGTCTGGGATTTGCTCACAGGTAAAGAGGTTGCTAGTTTCAGTGGAGAAGCTGCGTTTAATGGCTGTGCTTTGGCGCCTGATGGAGTGACAGTTGTAGCGGGCGATGATTTGGGCTGGGTGCATTTCCTGCGTTTGGAGGGAATGCAGGATTGGGGCGATGTTTGAGAGAAATTTGCGATGAATTTTTGCGGTAGGGACACGGCACTGCCGTCTCCTATTCTGCCGTGTCGCCGATGATTATGTGCGATCGACTTTCGGGAAACGGGCGATCGACTAAGGCCAGATCCCCCCTAGCCCCCCTTAAAGAAGGGGGGGACAAGAAGCGCTCAAAGTCGGTCTTCAACTAGGGGGGATAAGAATTTTCTCAAAGTCCCCCTTCTTAAGGGGGATTTAGGGGGATCTGGCCTGGGCGATCGACGACAGATACAAAAGGTTTTAGTGGAAACGGGCGATCGACTTTTGGGGAAACGGGCGATCGACTTTTTCGTGCACGGGATTTACGCACTCCGACTCCCAGAAACCGGGTTTTTTGTGAATCTGTCAGTCGTAGCGCGTCTTGTGGAGAAAAACCCGGTTTCTCGGCCCCTCGTCAGTCTGAATGTAGCGAGTTTCGGGCGATCGACTTTTGGGGAAATGTGCGATCGACTTTTGGGATTATGGGCGATCGATTTAATTTATTCTTCGGATATACTATTCGGATCGATCGGCACAATTCCTTCCCTAGCGTAGCGAGTAAAATCCTTCACATTTAGCGTTAAAATATACGTTGCACCGTTTGCTTTCATAATAGCCACAAGACGGGCATCATGTACCTGAACCCCTAAAACTTTGTAAGTTACAACCAACCTGCGCCACTCCGAGTAAGTGAGATGCGTGTCGGGAAACAATGGAAAAATACGCTCGATCCGGCGTAACAGGCGATCGGCATCAGCAGGACTCAACCCAAAGCCATTTTTCTCGATCGGGCGAGTAACAACGTTCCAAAACTCAACGCAGTTTTGTGATGCTACTTGCAGTTTATATCCCTCCTGTCGCAACTTTTTTACGGCATTGCGGATTACAGGATATAAAGGATGAGAGCGATCGGCAAACCGCAGCAAAATATTCGTATCTACCAGGCATAACATTGCTATGGATGCTCCTCGTAGATACCAGCGCGACTTATGGCAAAATCAGATAGCGCAGGGACATTTACTCCCATGTTTTTAATAAACTCATCAGCCAATTCATCTAAAAGTATTTCAAACTCGCGATCGCTAATCTCTGCATCAGAATCACTTGCCTTTGATGACCGATTCGGTGCTGACTGCCAAGTTAGGAAATCAACAAAATTAAGGACAACTTCTAGCTGCGGTTTACCTAAATAACGCAGCTTATCTACAATGCTTTCAATTACAGCTTCCATACATTTATAGTTGAGCTTTAATTGTGATTATTTCAAATAAATTATAGCAGAGATATCCAATTTTGTCAAATTTACCAAACTGCGAGAAAATGGGAAGGGCGATCGATTCAGGCTCGGGATAGCTACGCTTCACTTTTTGGGGTAGGGAAACGGCACTACCATCTCCTGTTTGGTCGTTACGATATTGTGTGAAAATTTGATAAATAGGACTCGCGCAGCAGCCCAAAGAAACCGGGTTTTTTACTTGATTTGTGGTCAAAAACGAAGGATTATCGAAAAAAACTCGGTTTCTGAACACCCGTGAAAACTTTGATAAATTAATGACAAATAAAGTCGATCGACCTTACGCCACAGTCATACTCGCGATCAGTGCCGATGGTAAGATTGCAGATCTAGTGCGATCGCCCGCCAGATTCGGTTCTGCCAACGACAAAGCCCACCTCGAACAACAAGTCGCAGCCAACGATGCAGTTTTGTTCGGCAACGGCACTTTACAAGCCTATGGAACGACGATGCGAGTGATTTCGCCGGATTTGCTCAAACAGCGGGAACTCGCAGGGAAGCCCCCACAACCCGTGCAAATCGTGTGTTCGCGCGCGATCGAATTTGACCCGAATTTGCGATTTTTCCAGCAACCGGTGCCGCGATGGTTGTTGACTGTGAAGCCGGGAAAAGATGAGCAAATTGTCAAGTCTCAGTCTCAGGATTTGCCGACTTCGACTCAAGAAACCGGGTTTTTTCCTGAATCTATCGGCGGTGATGCGTCTTTTCTGGAAAAAAACCCGGTTTCTGGGCCCTCGTGCATCAGTCCTAAGTTCGATCGCACAATCTGTGCTAAAACCACGGATGGAGAGATTGATTGGATTGATGCGTTTCAACAGCTAGCCAGCTTGGGTATCCAACGCTTGGCGATTCTGGGCGGGGGGAAACTGGTAGCGTCTGTGCTGGCTGCGGGCTTGGTAGATGAACTTTGGCTGACGGTGTGCCCGTTAATTTTGGGCGGCGAGGATGCGCCAACTCCGGTTGAGGGAAAGGGTTTTTTGGCGGATTTTGCTCCCAAATTGCAGCTTTTGGCGGTTAAACAGGTGGGACAAGAGGTGTTTTTGCATTATAAGGTCGATCGGGCTAAAGAAACCGGGTTTTTTCCTGAATCTGGCAACTGCGATGAAGGATTTTCGCAAAAACCCGGTTTCTGAACGATCGCACGCTTGGCTAAAGAAACCGGGTTTTTTCCTGAATCTGGCGACTGCGATGAAGGATTTTCGCAAAAACCCGGTTTCTGAACGATCGCACGCTTGGCCAAAGAAACCGGGTTTTTTCCTGAATTTTGTGACTGCGATGAAGGATTTTCGCAAAAACCCGGTTTCTGAGCGATCGCGATTCCCAGCGATCGAATAATTGTATTAACTTAAATGAAGTTCGATCGCTCTACGCACAAATCTCCCTATGCTGCAACAGCCAAAGACTCAACAATATTCTGTAGCCTGGATTGGCAAAATAGGCGAAATCCCCCAAGCCTCCTGGGATGCCTTGGCGATGCCGCTAAAAACTCCATTTCTAGAATGGGATTGGCTGAACAATCTCGAAATCTCCGGTAGCGCCTCAGGTAAAACCGGTTGGCTGCCGCATCACTTGACTGTGTGGCGCGACAAACAGTTGATTGCTTGCGCGCCGCTTTATGTCAAAAGCCACAGCTACGGCGAATTTGTGTTTGACAATCAGTGGGCGGATTTAGCTCAACGTTTGGGCGTACAATATTATCCGAAGTTGATGGGAATGACTCCGTTTACTCCGGCTGAAGGCTATCGATTTTTGATTGCGCCGGGGGAAGATGAGGATGAGTTAACGGGAGTCATGGTAACCGCGATCGACCATTTTTGCGATCGCCACAATATCTCCGGCTGCAATTTCCTGTATGTCGATCCAGAATGGCGGCAGCGCATGGAAAAACACGGTTTCAGCACTTGGCTGCACCACAGCTATATTTGGCAAAATCAAGGCTATGAAAATTTTGACGGCTATTTAGGCGCTTTTAATGCCAACCAGCGCCGGAATATCAAACGCGAACGCAAGGCTGTTGACAAAGCTGGTTTGTGGCTCAAAACTCTGACGGGTGATGACATTCCCCAACCGATGTTCGGTCAAATGTATGCTTTTTATGAGAATACTTGCGATAAGTTTGGTTGGTGGGGTAGCAAGTATTTGACTAAGCGGTTTTTTGAACAGTTGCATCACAATTATCGCGATCGCGTTTTGTTTGTCGCCGCCTACGATAAGGAAGATGAGAGGCAGCCTGTGGGTATGTCTTTTTGTTTGTATAAGGGCGATCGACTTTACGGGCGTTATTGGGGTAGTTTGCAGGAAATTGACTGTTTGCACTTCGATGCTTGTTATTATACGCCGATCGAATGGGCGATCGATCGCGGCATCAAAACCTTCGATCCGGGTGCGGGCGGGCGCCACAAAAAACGGCGCGGTTTTCCGGCGATGCCTAACTACAGTTTGCACAGATTTTACAACAATCGTCTGGCGCAAATTCTTAAGTCTTATATCGGTCAAATCAATGAGAGGGAACAGGAGGAAATTGATTTAGTTAATCAGGATTTGCCTTTCAATCAGGATGATTCTTGATAATGGGGAATGGGGAATGGGGCATTGGGAATGGGGAATTGGTAATGGGGAATTGGTAATGGGGAATTGGTAATGGGGAATTAACTAATCCCCAGACTCTGCCTGGGAACCAGTTAATTTCATCCGTAGGGAAACGGCACTGCCGTGTCCTCTACTTGCTCGTTCCCAGGCTCTGCCTGGTAACGCAGATTCGGAGGCTCTGCCTCCTTTCCTTTCCTTTTTTCCAGGCGAGGCAGAGCCTCTGGATATAGTTTCCCAGGCAGAGCCTGGGAACCAGTTAATGACCAATGACCAATGACCAATGCCCCATGCTCCATGCCCAATGACTAATTCAAGAATACTCGCCCGTCTTCTTGAATTTCCATCGATTTTGTATCGACGCCCAAGTCAGTTGTCGCGCCGAAATTTACTTGCAACATTCCTGTCGTCGCGGTAGCTTGCGGGCGAACCAGCATCAATCCGCCGTCTGGACGCTGGTAAGTGAGGGTGATTGGCACTTTGATGTTTGTGAGCACAATTTCCGATTGTTCGCCCAGAGTGCGCGGTGGGGTAATGCCCACCACTTGATAATTGATGACTGCATTGGTGGTATTCACCAGTTTAATTACTACCGTGCCGGATGCCGCCGTCACTCGCGCAGCAGGCATCGGGAAGCGGGGAGGCGCGTCTGTTGTTGCAGGTTTTGAGGGCATCCCGTTGGGGCTGGGACTTACAGCGGGACTCGGTTCGGAAACGGGCTTTCCTGTTCCCGGAGTGGCTGCGGGGCTCGGTTGGGAAACGGGTTTTCCTTGTTGGGGCGGGGGGCCGCCTGCTTGGGAAAGTGTCGCTAGACTGACGAGTAAACCGCCGCAGGTGGCTGCTAGCAAGCTGATTTTGTTCAACGGTGGATTGTGGCGAAACATAAATAACTCCTCACAAGTTCGATCGAGATTTCCAACAAAGTTTATGTTAATCTATGCCCGAATTGAATTTTAATAGCTGGGTTTGGGCCCGAGGTAGAAATAATCAGGGTTTGAGGGGGAGATTTTTTTACCGCAGAGGGCGCAGAGGGCGCAGAGGAAGAGGGGAAGAGGGAAAGTTTTCGGGGCGAGATGTTTCTAATAATCAGGGTTTGAGGGATAGATTTTTTTACCGCAGAGGGCGCAGAGGGCGCAGAGGAAGAGGGGAAGAGGGGATGTTTTCGGGGCGAGATGTTTCTAATTTGTGGGCGGGGATGGTGACGGTAACAGCGGTTCCCCGATCGACTTGGCTGTCAATCCGGATTTGGCCGCGGTGGTTTTCGACAATGGCTTTGGCGATGGCTAATCCTAAACCGGAACCGGCCGCGCTGCGGTGGGTGCGGGCGGGATCGGCGCGGTAAAATCGATCGAACAAATGCGGTAGCGCTTCCGGGGAAATCCCCATGCCGGTGTCTGTGACTTTGATTTGCAGTGCAGAATTGATCGCCGACGAATTTCTTTTGTTTTTAGCTGCCAACTGCAATTCTACTTCAATTTCCCCGCCAGAGGGCGTGTACTGTACGGCGTTGCTCACAATATTGGTAAACAGTCGCGCTAGTTGATCCCAGTCGCCTACAACTGTAAAGTTATTTTCAGTGTCGGGCGAATCGATTATTTCCAAACAGAGAGAGAGATTTTGGGTAAGGGCGATGGCGAGTTGTTCTTCAATTACCTCCATCAACAAAGCATCGAGAGGAACATCAACCCACTGCTGCTGCACGATTCCGCTGTCTTGTCTGGCCAAAAACAGCAAATCGTCAACCAACCGCCCCAAACGGCGCGTCAGCCGTTCGATAACCTGTAGCTGTTGGTGTTGCTGCGGTTCGATATCCGGTTCCGCCAAGGCTACTTGGACATTTGTTTGAATAGTGGCGATCGGATTTCTGAGTTCGTGGGAAGCATCGGCGGTAAACTGTTTGAGACGACTGTAAGATTCCCGCACAGGTGCGATCGCCAATCCCGACAGCAGCCAGCCAATAGCCGCCACGCAAATTAAAGTTAAACCCGCGCCCAAAATCAAATCAAAAATTAATTGTCTGATCGGTTTTGTCACTTCAAACCAAGGATGGCTGACTCGCAAATATCCCAAAACTTGGCGGCCGATTTCCACACGCTGCGTAACTTGTCTGAGAGAATAGTTTTGATCGGGCTGCAACTTATTATTAATTATCCAAACCGTTTCGCCCGTGCGGTTAGCGCGAATCGGCACATTCAGCGGTTCCGACAAAGTAGACCACAGCAACTCGCCCGTAGGACTGAACCATTCTAAATCAATGTGGTCGTCTTCTACTGCGTCGCTGCTGTCTCGAAAACTCGCTTGAATATTAACTTGCAACTTAGTTTTAGCACCCGTACTTCGGGAAGCTACCGGTTCGATCACGAGAGTTCGCTCTACTATTTCTACAACGTGATTGAGAGTGTCGTCGATGCGATCGATCAAAGTATTGCGAACGTAGAAATAGAAACCCGTGGCGAATAATAGTAACAACACAGCAGTAACGGCAGTGTACCAAATAGCAAGGCGGCGGCGAGTAGCTTGAAACATATTTTAAACAGTAGACAAGTGACAGTAGACAAGTGACAGTTGGTTATTTGTTATGTGTTATTTGTTATTTGTTATTTGTTCAAGAGTTCGGACAGTTTTTTAACGCCCCTGTAAGCCGAGGGCGAGGAAGCCTTGCCATTTTTAACGCATTTTTTGAAACTTAGCACGCTTACTTAAACCTTGAAAAAATAGTCCACCATATAACCATTAACGGTTTCGGACGCTCGACTATATTTAAAACTGTCCTTACGTATTGTTTGTTAATTGTTGCCAATAACTACTGACTTCTTCCCTATTCCCTCTTCCTTCGCGTACTTCGCGCCTTCGCGGTTCATTAAAAAAGCCCTGTTTACAAGTCATGCAAAAAATACCCAATAAATTTCATGTTTGATACTTCAGATAGATGTGGAGATAGCTGTCAGTCTGCTACGCTACAAGCTAAACTTTTTAGGTAAACGCCTGTGAATAGATTTTTATTCCGATTCGCGATCGGCTTATTAATGGCATTTTTTGGGGCTATCACCTATTTTACCAGCAGCGTACAAAATCCCGTAACAGGAGAGAAACAGCGGGTGCAGCTTTCTCCCCGCCAAGAGGTAGTTTTGGGGTTGGAGGCGCGAGACAAAATGGCGGCTCAATACGGCGGGCTTTATCCGAGCCAGAGTATTCAACAATATGTCGATCGAGTAGGAGAACGAGTTGTCAACGGTTCAGAGGCGAAAAAAGCCGGTTATCCGTTTGAATTCCACCTGCTGCGAGATCCCAAAACAGTTAATGCTTTTGCTCTCCCTGGGGGACAAGTTTTCATTACCGCCGGACTGATGCGACGGCTGAATTCCGAGGCTCAGTTGGCGGCTGTACTGGGGCACGAAAGCGGTCATGTTGTGGGGCGACACGCTGCGGAACACCTTGCAAAACAGCAACTTGGTCGGTCTTTGGTGACGGCTGTGGGAGTGGCCGCTAGCGATGAGCGCGGTGGCGGACAACAAGCAGCATTAATTGCTCAAGCTGTCAATCAAGTTGTCGGTTTGCGGTACGGTAGAGCAGATGAACTTGAGAGCGATCGCCTCGGTTTTCGGTTTATGACGGAAGCGGGTTACGATCCTAGAGGTATTGTTGAGGTGATGCAAATTCTCGGTTCTGCTAGGAGTGGCGAAGCGCCGCCGGAGTTTTTGAGTTCTCACCCGAATCCTGAGAATCGAGTTGAAAAGTTGCAAGCTTTAATTACCCAAAATTTCCCTAACGGTATTCCAGCTAATTTGGTTTCTGGACGCGAAGAGTTTGCTAAGAATGTCTCCGGCGGTTAGCAATTGTTGGGTTGGGCTTTGCTGAAGTTATTGCTAAAGGCGGATGGAAGTTCGGCTGCGAGTTGGCACGATCTATTAATTGAGCGATCGAGCAATTTGAAAGTTGAGAACCATGATGCAATCTTGGATGATTATCGGCGGCGTGACGTTCTCAGTCGCCTTCGGCACTTTGTTTTTCAAACTCCGCGATCTTAACTGGGCCGTAAAACTTCAAAGACCAAATTGGCTGTTTTTTGAGCCTGCAATTCCGTTAATTTGGACGGTGATTTTTGCAGGCGGGGCCGGTAGCGCTGCTGTCGTGTGGGAACGCGATCCGGGAAGTCTCACAACTTGGCTGCTGATGGCTTGGTACTTGCTTTTAGAAATTGTCACAGTTGCTTATATTCCGGCGACTCTCCGAGCGAAAAGCCTCAAATTAGGGACGATTTTGGGCGGTGTTGGCGAGATTTTGGGAGTTGTGCTGCTCTTGGCTGTTTGGCCGATTTCTCAAACTGCGGCTTGGTTACTTTTGCCTTACGCAATTTGGGGTGCGATCGGCACTTATACTACTTGGGAAATGATTCAGTTAAACCCAGAAGCTGCATAATATAACGAACCGCGAAGACGCGAAGAACGCGAAGGAAGAAAAAAGCGAGAGAATCTTGAAACGATTCGGAAATAATCACCATTAAGTAACTTTTAACCAACTATTCCTAAATATAATGCTCTTCTCTTCTCTTCCTTGGCGTTCTTCGTGCCTTCGCGGTTCGTTTATAATAAGACCAAATAGGTGCAGCCCAGTTAACCGAACCGATCGAGTGAGGAAATCCGCTTGACACGGCGTGCGTATTTGATGAGAAAATAAATGAATTAAACTGCTTAATATTAAAGGATGACCGTTATCAATGGCAATTAAAGACCAGCCCCAACCGCCTCGTTTTAGGCAAATTAGCAATATTGTATTATTGCTATCAAGCTTGTTTCTGCTAGCAAACATCTTTTTGCCAAATTTGTTCGGGCCACAAATTCCGCAAGTGCCTTACAGTTTGTTCGTCCATCAGGTTCAAGAACAAGATGTAGTCAGAGCTTCGGTTGGTCAAAATGAAATCCGCTACCAACTCAAAGGCGAAGGCGATAAACCCGGTCAAATTCTGTCAACTACGCCAATTTTTGACCTGGAACTGCCTAAACTTTTGCAAGAAAAAGGCGTTGAATTTGCAGCAACTCCCCCTTCCAAAAATGGCTGGATCGGCAGTGTTTTAAGCTGGGTAGTGCCGCCGCTGATTTTTGTAGCGATTTTTCAATTTTTCGCGAACAGGCAGGGTGGCGGGCCGCAGGGTGCGCTGTCGATCGGCAAAAGTAAGGCTAAGGTCTATGTCGAAGGCGAATCGGCGAAAATTACGTTTGCTGATGTAGCCGGAGTAGAAGAGGCTAAAACTGAATTAGTCGAAGTTGTGGAATTCCTGAAAACTCCCGACAAATTCACCGCAATTGGCGCGCGAATTCCGAAGGGCGTGCTGTTAGTGGGGCCTCCGGGAACTGGCAAAACTTTGTTAGCAAAGGCTGTGGCTGGTGAAGCTGGCGTACCGTTTTTTAGCATCTCCGGTTCGGAGTTTGTAGAACTATTTGTCGGTGTCGGTTCTGCGAGAGTCCGAGATTTGTTCGAGCAAGCAAAGAAGCAAGCTCCTTGTATTATCTTTATTGATGAGTTGGATGCGATCGGCAAATCTCGCAGCAGCAACGGTATGTATGGGGGAAATGACGAACGCGAACAAACTCTCAATCAACTGTTAACTGAAATGGACGGTTTTGCTGTGGGTAATACTACGGTAATTGTGCTGGCTGCTACTAACCGCCCGGAAAGTTTGGATGCTGCTTTGTTGCGCCCGGGCCGTTTCGATCGCCAAGTTTTGGTCGATCGCCCGGATTTATCTGGCCGCGAAGCAATTTTGAACATTCACTCTCAAAAAGTCAAGTTGGGCCCGGATATTAATTTGAAGGAAGTTGCCACTCGCACCCCCGGTTTTTCGGGCGCGGATTTGGCAAATTTGGTCAATGAAGCTGCCTTGCTGGCTGCGCGTAACAAGCGCCTCGCTGTGGCGCAGGAAGACTTTTTTGAGGCGTTTGAGCGCGTTGTAGCTGGCTTGGAAAAGAAGAGCCGGGTGCTCAACGAGAAAGAGAAGAAGATTGTGGCTTACCACGAAGTCGGGCACGCGATGGTGGGTGCTGTGATGGCGGGCGGGGGCGAAGTGTCGAAAATCTCGATCGTCCCGCGCGGTATGGCTGCATTGGGTTACACGTTGCAGGTGCCGACTGAAGACCGTTTCTTGTTGGATGAGTCGGAATTGCGCGGTCAGATTGCTACACTGTTGGGAGGGCGATCGGCTGAAGAAGTTGTCTTCGGTAGCATCACCACCGGCGCCTCGAATGACTTGCAAAGGGCGACTGATTTAGCCGAGAGAATGGTGACAACTTACGGTATGAGCAAGGTTTTGGGGCCTCTAGCTTACGATAAGGGCCAGCAGGCGATGTTCCTCAACGATGGTATGGGAAATGCCCGCCGCGCTGTCAGTGCCCAAACTGCTGAGGCGATCGACAAAGAAGTCAAAGAGATTGTCGAAACGGCGCACCAACAAGCCTTGCACATTCTCAAGGAAAATCGGGAATTGTTAGAAACAATTACCTCGCAATTGTTGGAAACTGAGGTGATTGAAGGTGATAAACTACACGATTTCCTCGCTCAAGTGAAGCCTGTAGATAAGGTTTCGGCGGTTGTTTAAAATGCTTTGATTTAACCGGAAATTAACGCAGATGAACGCAGATGTGTGAAAATCATCTGCGTTTTTCTATATTTCCTCATAATATTATGTTTAATTCGATAGACCGTAATTCCTGTAGGGGCGGGTTCACCAACAGCCTTAAAGGGTGCAAACAGGTTAAATAAACCCGCCCCCACCCACGAAAAAACCCTTTATTGATATTAGTCCAACATCTCAGTTACAACCCTTTGATATACTGCTTCAATACAGGTGACAAACTGTAAAAGCTTCCTTCTTTTTCTATCAAGCAGCGTCGCGATAGAGATTGCAAGGCATTGAGCAAATCTGATGATGATATTTGTGCTTTTTCTAACAAGTTTGCTAGGTTGACTGGCTGGTTTTCTGCAGCCAACAATGACATAACTTGTTTTTCTAGTTCGGAAGTGCGATCGTACTGCTGCTGTAAAACATCTTTCAAATCTTCCGGCAACAATATGGTATCATCTATTAATAATTCTGTCGCGCAGATTCCTAACTCTTGAATCAGATTCGCCACGCTTTTTAAGTATAGCGGGTTGCCTTCATAGCGGTGAATGAGTGCTTCACTGCTGTCTATTTCTTCTAACCCACAATCTCTGAGTATTTCCCGTCCGGCTGCGATGTCTAAACCTTTGAGTTGTAAGGTACGAATGGGAGTATTTGGGTTTTTAAATTGAGTCACTTCTCTCGGTTGTTCCCAACCGATTAGCAGAAAGCAACTTTGATGGGATAATTTTTCTATCTGTTTGAATAGGGAGCGATATTCTTCGTAGTCTGGTTTATACTTTCCTGCCAATTCGCCACTACAGAAAAGGTTATGAACGTCATCCAAGACTATTAAACAGCGATACTTTTGCAAATACTTAATCAGCGGTAAGCATTTCTGGTTTGTTGTCGGTGAATTTAGCTTTTGTGACTGGGAAAAAAGCTGTATTAAGTTAGATAGAAATTTATTTATGCTGGGGAATTCGTCGAGAGTATACCAAACGACGTACTCAAACTCGTCTTTAATTTGTTGTACGAGTTGCACTGCTAAGGATGTTTTGCCGATTCCGCTGATGCCGATCAGGGCTATGAGGCGACTGCGTTGTTGTAAAATCCATGTGGTGAGGGTGTCGAGTTCGAGAGTGCGATCGTAGAAATCACCCAACTCTGGCATTTCGCTTAAATCTTGATGTAGAGTTTTGGTTTGTTGTGGGTTAGATGTTTCCTGATTTGGTGGGTATGAGTTTTGTGTATCTGGTGAGTGTAACGTTTCTCCACAGATGTTAAAACTACCAATTTTGTTGTGATGCTGTTCCAAATGTGAAACTATCGAGACTTGCAACCTCTCTATTGCCGATCGAAAATTTGTTTTACTAACATCTTCTCCCAACTCTTCAGAAAGTATCTGCCATAATTGCGAACCAACTTGCTTCACACTACTTTCAGAACAGTCAAAGTCTTTGGCTATTTGCTTGTATGTCTCGCGTTGTAGAGTTCCCCGCAGTACCGCTGCTTGTAAATCGTCAAGGTGCTTACCGGTTTTATCGAAGACTATGCGATCGGCGAGATTTAACATTTCTTTAATATTCATCTGGCAGGGAGATGCGAGAGTTTTGTGTATTGTAGCTCACGTTTGCCGGCTTTTTAGCACTTTTTTGTACGCTTTTATACAAAAATAGATTAAACAGAGTGAGGACAGGGAAAGTTTGTAGACTAAATTGAACATTTTTTGACTAAAAAAGCCCTGATTTATAAAAACTCTAGAAGAAGTATTAAAGAGTAAACCAGGGACTAACGCTTGCCGTTTTATACACAGTCCTCCAATCGGTTATTAATTAGGAGCAAATAACTTTATGGCACTCAAAATCTTAACTTTTATCTTAGGTAGCATCTTGCTTTTGATCGGCATTTTTGGAGGTGGTTTTCAGGTAAAAGAACTGAAAATACCTCAAATAGGGAAGTTTTCACGTTTTCTGGCAACGAGCTTAGGTATATTTTTCATACTGATAAGTATAGGTCTAGACATACCGCCACAGCCACAGCCACAGCCACAGCCACAGCCATCGCCACAGTCCTCGTCATCGCCTTCTTCATCGCCTCTGGGTATCTACAGGAATGGACCTGTCTCTTTTGATTTGACAAATCAAACAAGTCGAAACATCGAAAGATTTTTTGCTTCACCTGCAAATGTCAATTCTTGGGAAGAGGATATATTAGGTACTGAGGTATTACGGCCTGGACAAAAGACAAAGATTACAATTCAAGATGGTCGTGAAAACTGTATGTATGACTTTCGGGCAAGATTAGGAGCTGCCCCAAATGGTAGTGTAGGACCTGGTGATATGATTCAATCTCAGATAAATATTTGCAGCGATTTTCATGAGTGGGGATTTGTAGAAAAATAATTGTGAGTCCTGTTGTTTTAGCTATATTGATGATCTCTATAATGAGCGGGATGCCTAAGCTTGAAACATGGTCACCAAGATTGAGTGCAGCCGAACAAATTTTTCTACTCACAATCTTCTCCAGTTCCACCATTCCAATACGATGATTGTACTGGTAGCGATCGCCCATAAAAATATTTAACTTTCTCTTGTCGGTTTTATTACGCTCGATCCGTCTGTGGCATTTCTCAATCAATAACTACCAATGCCACACCGCAGCGAGTTGCGGCATCCGCTAAGCGGTTATCAAGTGTTGCGATCGGCAATTTCAATCGTACTGCTAACTCTCTCATAAGCTGCATCATAAGCAGCTAAACCTTCTTGTCTACCTAGTACGAGAGTTGACGAGAGTGCTTTGCTATCCGTAGCTTCATCAACCTGAATTAAAAGTGATTGTAACAAAGCAATAGCCATCTCAGATTGCTCACTCGTCATGCGGTTTCGTCGCTCGGCAACCAGGAGAGTATTAGCAACTTCTAGCGACCAAATTCCTGGTACAAATGCTTCGCAATCTGGCATAATCGCGAGTATAGCATTGGCATAATCGTTATTTTCATCCACTAAGCACCAACTGATGGCGACAGAACAATCTAATACAAACTGCATTAAAACCTGCGCCCTTCTTCAATCATGGAACGGATTGAGCTTTTATCCAAGGCAATTTCTTGCCGGAGTTGTAGCATTCTAGCAATTGCTGCTTGAATAGATTTTTTAGTAGTCAGTTGTCCCCAAGCGTTATACTTCGGTTTAACTTCCTCCGATGGTATATGCTGTACAACTACCACAACTTCCACAGAAGTATCTTTAAACTCAGCGGGCATTTGGAGAAGCAATATGCCATCAGATCCAATATGCGAGATCAGTTTCATTGTTTCCATGTCAGACTCCAGAAACTTAGAGCAATTCCAGTTTACCTCAAAGCTGTTCACCTTGAGCAGTATCTTTACCACTCGTATAGGTGCTATTGAATGGGTAAGGATCTCGCCCGTCACAGCAAATACCAAACAGTGCGATGATTCTACAAAGATCGATCGCCCCTAGCTAATTAACAACCAAAAACCAAATAAACATACAGAAACCCGGCTGCTTCAAAACACCGGGTTTCTAAATATTGTTTCTGCATTTTCGACTGATTAAATTCCGCTCACGTAAGCCATCACTGGAGAACCTTGCTGCTGCTGCGCGATTTCCAAAAGGCGCTGAATCCGCTCCTCTGTCGGCGGGTGAGTGCGGAAAAGTGACTGCAAACCCTGAGTCGAAAAAGGATTCACAATCAGCAGCGGCGACATCGCCGGATTGCCGTGCATCGGAATTTCATGACCCATTTTTTCCAACTTTTGCAGCGCGTTTGCTAAGCCGATCGGGTTATTGGTAATTTCCACTGCACCGCTATCGGCTGCAAATTCCCGCGTGCGAGAAATCGCTAATTGAATTAAGGTTGCTGAGAGCGGCGCTAAAATGATTAAAAATAGCAAACCGAACGGGTTCGGGCCTTGTCTGCTATCCCGCGTTACCGGGCCGTAAAGCGCTCCAAATGTCAGTATTCGCCCGACAAATGTAATCGCACCGGCGATCGTCCCTGCTACTGCTTGAGTCAGAGTGTCGCGGTTGCGGATGTGCGTGAGTTCGTGCGCTAAAACGCCTTCCAATTCTTCGCGGGAAAGCAGTTTGATGATGCCTTCGGTAACTGCTATTGTTGCGTGTTCCGGGTCTCTTCCCGTGGCGAATGCGTTGGGAGATTGAGTCGGAACTACAAAGATTTTCGGCACCGGAATTTCGGCTTTTTCGCTTAATGATGCTACAATATCGTAGAGTTCGGGAGCTTCGCTGCGGGCGATGGGCCGGGCGCGGTAAGCCATTAAAGCGGCCGTGTCGGAATAGTACCAAGAGCTAAAACTGGAGAAGGCGGCTAGCGCTAAACCGATGTAAAGTCCTTGCTCGTTACCGATTAAGTAATAACTTCCTAAAACGAGCAGGCCGCTTAGGAGTCCTAAAAGAGCGGCTGTCCTGAGTTGATTTGTTCCTAGCATGGCGGGTTGAGGGCGATCGATATTTTTGAGCTTGTGATTACATTTTCATATTTGCGGGCGATCGCGCCTCTGTCTGCCGAAATAACTGCTGCGGCCAATGGTAGTATTTACCGCAGATAATCTCGCATTCATCTCGCTTTAGTTTCTAACTCATCGCACACGCCAAGAAACCGGGTTTTTTCTGAATCTCTCGACTGCGATGAAAGATATTCGTAAAAACCCGGTTTCTGACTCATCGCACGCAAAGAAACCGGGTTTTTATCTAATCTCTCAACTGCGATGAAAGATATTCGTAAAAACCCGGTTTCTGACTCGTCGCACGCAAAGAAACCGGGTTTTTTCTGAATCTCTCGACTGCGACGAAAGATATTCGTAAAAACCCGGTTTCTGACTAGCCATTCAAATTAGTAGAAATCTTAAACTACTTGCACTTGTTTTTTGGCAAGGGAAGCAATCAGGGCTTTTTGCTGCGCCTGTTGAGCTTCGTCAGCTAAAAACTCGGCTAATTGAGCTTCGATTTCATCTCGCACAATTTGGCGGTATTCTAGGAAGTGCTCGTTGTGAGCGCATACTGTTAAGTAGTGATCCCAAACCGCTGGATTGCGTTTGAGAATGCTGAATAAATGATGCCAGAATTTCCAGCGAGTTGAACGCTTGACTCCTTGGCGCCACACTACGGTTAGTAATGCTCGCAAGTCGATCCAACTAGGGATTCTTGATGGTATATTTGCTGTAGGTGCACCTAACATCAAGAAGTGGCGATAAGTGCGGTCTAAATATTTCTCAGCATCGTATACGTCAGAAAATGCTTGAACATATTCCCGGGCGATGTCTTCTAGCGGCCGCGTGGGAATGAAGTTCATCAATGTAGTTTGATTCAAATTGCCGGATTTGTCGCGCAATCTGCCTTCTTTTGCTAGTCGGTGCGACAATGCAGTGTGCGGTAAAGCTTGCAGCATTCCAAAGGTTGTACTGGGAATTGCTGCTGCTTCGGCGAAGTTGACGATGCGTTGGCCTGCACCCGGTTTTTCGCCGTCGAATCCGATGATGAATCCGGCCATGACTCGCAAACCGGATTTGGCAATTAATTCTACTGATTCTATCAGGGAGTTGCGGGTGTTTTGGAATTTTTTAGTCATTTGCAGGCTTTCTTCGTCGGGGGTTTCAATTCCTAGGAATACGGCGTTGAAATGACATTTCACCATCATGTCCATCAATTCTTGGTCTTGGGCTAAGTCGATGGATGCTTCTGTGTTGAAGTTGAAGGGGAATTTGTGTTCTATTTGCCAAACTTCTAAATCTTTTAGTAATAGTTTGACACTGCGTTTGTTCCCGATAAAGTTGTCGTCTACCATGAACACGCCGCGCCGCCAACCTAGGTTGTAGAGACAGTCTAGTTCTGCTATTAGTTGTTGGGGAGTTTTGGTGCGGGGTTTGCGACCGTAGAGGACGATGATATCGCAGAATTCGCACTGGAAGGGACAACCTCGCGAAAATTGAATCGACATTGAGTCGTAGCAGTCTAATTCCAGCAGGTCGAAGCGGGGAACTGGGGTTGTGGTAACATCGGGTTTTACGCCGTCCGATCGATAAATTCCACTTTTTTCACCCCGCGCGATGGCTTCGACGAACATCGGTAGGGTGATTTCGCCTTCGTCGAGAATCAGATAATCGATACCGGCTGCTTGGGGCTCTTCGGGTACGGAGGTTGGGTATGGGCCACCGCAGGCTACGGATTTACCGCGCCGCTTGGCTTCGCGGATGATGTCTAGCAAGTCTTCTTTTTGGACAATCATCGCCGACAGAATAACGAGCTGGGCCCATTCCCATTCTGCTTCGGTGATTTGTCGGATGTTACGATCGACTAACTTAAATTCCCATTCTTGGGGTAGAATGGCGGCTACTGTGACCAAACCCAGCGGTGGAAGCAGCACTTTGCGATCGACTAATTCTAGGATTTTCTCATAAGACCAGAATGTTTTCGGGAACAGGGGGTAAACTAGAAGCACTCGCATAATATGTTAAACCTCACATCACTAACAGAATTGCGATCGGGCTGGCGGGGCGTGAGAGTTCGATCGACTCTCAAGATTTAATGTTAATGCTAAAATTACGATCTTGCCCGCGATCGACTATCTGGAAAGGGGCGACACCCCCTAACACAATGATAATGGGCGCAATTTTTAGCTGGCAATTCCCTGTTAAAGTTGGCAAATGTTGATATCTTATCGTATCTCACCATTGATTGACGATAATCGCTTCAAAAGTGCAGGAATCAGGCAAAAAAAAATTTGAAATAGTAGAGTTGAATAGGATAAAGAATTAGGGACGGGCTAGAAGCCCATCCCACAAGAAAGATTGTGGGATGGGCTTTGAGCATCGTTCGATTATTGGTGCGGAGTGTACGGACTACTTTGTATTTTTATCTGGAATCCCGCTAGTTCTTAACATATCAGCAACAGTTCCGCAGTAACTCGGCAATCCGATGCTTTCGGGATTAACAAGATTTTGATAGGTAAAATGGCGGTAGCTGATACAAAATCTATCCCAAGCAGCCATCTGAATTCGGAACAACCAAATAAAGAAATCGGCAAGCCAAGGTGACAGAGTAATCCGAAAGAATATTTTTGTATGCAAATACTTGCAAGCTTGTTCGACAACTTCGTTCGCGGTAATCGCCGGAGTTCCGAGTACAAAATGTCGCGGTTCTTCGGAAGCAGGCGGATGTTCGACTAAGTAATTAACTACTGTGGCAATATCTGCGCCGTGGATGAAGTGAAAGCTGCCGTCTGCCTTCAGCCAGCGAATCAAGCCAATCCATTTGGCGACAAGCGGCAAACCGGATGATAGGTGAGAAACAGGTTTTTCGGCGTCTCCTCCTAATACTAAGGTTGGGTAAAGTGCGGTAATTGGAGGCAGATTTGTTAAGGTTGATAATTGCGTCATGCAATCGTATTTCGATCTAATATAATCTGTTCCTAGTTCTCCGGCTTCTTTGAGCAAGTTGTTATCTCTACCGAGAATACTGGCGGTTGAAAAGTATATTACTTGTTGGCAAGTCTGGGGCGAAAGTAGTTGGATTAGGCGCAGGGTTTTGGTGACGTTGACATCAAAAACTTCTTGGGTTCCTCCCCAAGCTGTGGCGGCTACAATTGCTACGTCTATTGTTTGGAGAAGTTCGGCAAATTGCTCGATGTCTCTCATGTCGCCCTGTACGATGTTGATGCCGGGGCGGGCTTTAGTGTCAAATTTTAGCTTGTCGGGATTGCGAACTAATAGGTAGAGTTGGTGGTTTGTCTGTTGGATCAAAGTTTCGGCCATGTAGTGACCGATACAGCCACTTGCACCCGTCACAAAAATTTTTTTGGGGTTCATTTTGCCGGAGGGAAGATGGGAGGGATGAGGGTTTTTTGTGGTAGGGAAATGGCATTGCCGTGCCCTCTTTTCATGGTAGGGAAACGGCATTGCCGTGTCCTCTTTTTATGGTAGGGAAGCTTAACCTCAAACGTACTTATAGACTGCTGTTTGGTGGTTAGGTTCTAGAACCCCCCTAACCCCCCTTGCTAAGGGGGGGACAAGAGTTAGGTTCTAGAACCCCCTAACCCCCCTTGCTAAGGGGGGGGGGACAAGAGTTTTTCTACTCGTTACCAGGCTCCTGCCTGGTAGCGCATATCAGGAGGCTCTGCCTCCATTTTTCCAGGCGAGGCAGAGCCTCTAGGTATGGGTTCCACAGGCAGAGGCTGGGAACCAGTTAAACGCAATCAAATCGCAATTTAAGCAGTAACTGCGAGCAATTTGTCGGCTTGTTTGGCGGTTTCAAAGAAGTAACGCACGTTATCTTCGGGGGTTCCGGGTAATACGCCGTGTCCCAAATTCAGGATGTGTCCGCGCGGGCCCGCTTTGCGAATTGTATCAAGAATGCGATCGCGAATAAACGCTTGAGAACCAAACAACACGCCGGGATCGAGATTTCCCTGAACGTTCATGCTGGGGCCCAAACGCTTGCGGGCGTCGGCCATATCAACCGTCCAATCGACGCTGATGATATCGGCGCCGGATTTGGTCATCCGTTCGAGGAGGCCGGCGCTACCTGTAACTAATAAAATTAGCGGGGTGTCGGGATGGGTTTTTTTGACTTGCTCGAATACTTGTTTTTGGTATGGTAAGGCGAAGGTGTCGTAATCCTGCGGGGAGAGTTGGCCGGCCCAGGAATCGAACATTTGCACTACTTGCGCGCCGCAGTCGATTTGATAGCGGACGTAAACTGCGATCGCATCGGCGAATTTTGAGAGCAATTGATGCAGTAAAGTTGGATCGGAAAATGCCATGTTTTTGATGATGGCATAATCCTTTGAACCTTTACCTTCAACGGCGTAGGCTGCTAGAGTCCAAGGTGCGCCGACAAAGCCGAGCACGGTGGATTTGTTGCCAACTTCCGCGCGCAGGGATTGGAGGATGGTTTTGATAAACGGTAAGCTTTCTTCGGGGTTCAGCGGTTGCAGGTTGTCGATTTGCTGCTGAGTGCGGATGGGTGCGTGGATTATCGGGCCTTTACCTTCGGCGATGTCCATGTCGATGCCCAAACCGGGCATGGGGGTGACAATATCGGAAAATAAGATTACGCCGTCGGGTTGAAACGCGCGCCACGGCTGAAGGGAAACTTCGATCGCAACTTCGGGTATTTCGGAACGTTCGCGAAAGGATGGATACTTTTCTCGCAAATCTCGATAGGCTTTCATGTAGCGACCGGCTTGGCGCATCATCCACACGGGCGGGCGGTCTAGGGTTTCGCCGCGGGCTGCCCGCAACAGCAAGGGAACTTCATTTAATGATGACATCTTAACTTGTCTCTACCTTAGATATTTTAATGTCTTTGGTAGCTTACCATTGTGCGATCGTCCTTTTTGACAAAATCGTTGTGTGTACAAATGTGTATTTTGCGATTGCAGAAGAAAGTGAGACAATGGCTAGAACTCGAATATAGTCCCGAACGCACGGGTGGTCAGAAACCGGGTTTTTTGCGAAGATGATACGTTGTTACTCGTAGATTAGCTGAAAAACCCGGTTTCTTTGGGCTTGTTTCAATTGCGATCGAACTGTGGTAGTTTGCGATGGTTAGGGAAAATCGTTGAAACGACGCTGTTTCGTTCTCACCCTCGCAGCATTGCTGGGCAAGGCTTTCAGCGATTTTTGGTACTGGGTTGAAGGAGTTTTGACGGATAATTTTGGGAGTCCTTGCAAATCTCCCCACTCGCTGGGGAAAATAATTGAATGGAAACTCGATCCAAAAAAATCAATAGGAATATAATTAAATTATACGAACTTAAAGAGTAAATAAAGATGAACTTTGATTGGATTGTCAAAACCGTAGCGGATGCTTCTGGGGTAACTAGCCAGCTAAGAGTAGCTGAATGGGCCAGATTGAATCAGACTAATGCTTTTGATATGGGCCCCAAAAACTACCAGAGGTGCTTACATGATTTAGGTTTAGGTGGCAAGTATCATGAGCTTGAATACAATGAAAACGGAAGCCTTAAATATCAATAGGATCCATTTTTTTTGAAACAAAATTATTTGCTTCAGAAATTTTAGCTGGTAAACAGCAACTGATTCACGAATACAAAATTACATCTAAAATACCAAGATTCGTAGGGGCGGGTTCACCCAAATCTACAATGAAATCGACAGACTAAAAAACCCGCCCCCACCCATCGCAGAACCCCAAAAACTTGTTCCTAATCAGAGTTGGTTGGTTGGGTTGGGGCGGGTTTATAGATATTGTTCATTTGAGTTACAAATTAGGGTGAACCCGCCCCTACAATTCCTGGGAAAAGATGGTTGGTTGGGTTGGGGCGGGTTTATAGATATTGTTGATTTGAGTTACAAATTAGGGTGAACCCGCCCCTACAATTCCTGGGAAAAGATGGTTGGTTGGGTTGGGGCGGGTTTATAGATATTGTTGATTTGAGTTACAAATTAGGGTGAACCCGCCCCTACAATTGCTGGGAAAAGATGATTTTTTTGCGCTTACCTAGTCACACACACTCCGCCTACAGATACGCGACATTGCTCGGGACGATCGAACCTGCTATTATCATTAGGGCGATCGAATCTACCCTCATCCGCCCTCGCCGAATCTAAATCCCTAGTCCGCGAATTGTAATAATAATCGCCCGCCGGAACAGCCCTAGTCGGTACAGCGCAATAAGTTCCGTCCCTGCCGGTATCGTCAAACCTTACTCTTACTATAGAACGTCGATCGGCACAATCAACAGGTCGCAAGCCAAAATCATCTCGCAAAATCCGTTCTCCATCGTAGCTGCTGTTACGCCTGCTGTCGTTTCTGTCATCGCGCCGATTGCTAGCCCGTCTGTCGCCGCCATCAATTCCCGCAACTTCCACCGTGTAGCTACCGCCCCTCGCAGCATCCTTCGCCAACACCAACAGCTTGTAATCGCCGCTGCGGGGAATCACATAATTAAAAGAACGGTCTTGCGTAAAAGCGACTTGCTTGTTGTTCCCGTAAAATAGTACCATTACAGGAGTAAAACCGCCGCTTCGACCCGTATCTAAAAACACTTCAATGTTATCGCCTTCCCGCGCGCTGAAAGTATATTCTTGACCGCGCAATTCCTCCGTCGGAGTTCCGGGTGTCCACATATTTCGGAAACGGTAAATCGGAGAAGTGCGCCGGATTACTCCATCTATGCGATCGCCATTTCCGATCTGTTCAGCAACCGCACTTGACGGAATTGCGGTAAGTGCCAATCCGGCAACTAGCACAGTGGCAGCAATACTATTTAACAAGTTGTGTGTTTTCATATCAACCTCTCAAAAGTTTTAAAATCTTTTTGCCTTGTTTGCGCCGACATTTGCATACACACCATTTTAAATCTAATTTCTGCCAACCGTGTTAACCTCACCCAACCGGACTATTTAGCTGGTGCTAAATCTTAATTTTGTACTAAGGTTCGTAGTGAGGACTTTAGTCCTTCGTAGCCTGTTGAGTAAGGAAGGACTGAAGTCCTCACTACGAACCCAGTAAGAAAGGACTGAAGTCCTTACTACAAACCAACTTTTGACTATAAATCCCCGCAAGTTAGCAATCCCGATTCAGCATCGAGACTCGCCTCAATTCCCATGGGTAAAGCAGCGTTAACCCCCTCGTGCCCAAACGGCAAATCTGAGACAATCGGAATATTTAGGTCAAAGAGCCGATCGCGCAAAACTTCATCAATGCTAAAACTAGGAATATCCGGGCCAATCTCGCAGCGGCTGAAGCGCCCCAAAGCAATGCCCCGCACTCCCGCAAAAGCCCCCGCCATCCGCCAGTGAGTTAACATTCGATCGACCCTGTAAGGAGCCTCGGAAACATCCTCAAATGCGAGAATAGCACCAGTCAAATCCGGTTGATACGGGGTTCCGAGCAAATGAGTAGCCACCGTCAGATTCGCCGGAAACAGTCGCCCGGTAGCCTTTCCACCAGCCCAACCTTTACCTTGCAAAGATTGTAACGGACGGCCTTCTACGGAGTCAAAAAGTCGATCGACCGACCAATCCGGTTCCGCGCCCAAAGTCGTCAGCAGCGGCCCATGAACCCCCCAAATCCCCAATTTGTCGTCATTCCACAGCAAAGCCGTAATATCTGAAAAGCCGATTAACCATTTCGGCGCATGGGATTCGGGAGTCGGAAACCCGGAATTTGCCCGATCGCCCACCCTAGCTTTTTCCAAAAGTCGAGTGCTACCAAAACCACCTCGGGCGCACAGAATACCGCGACAATCCGGGTCACTGAGGGCATCTGCGAGCTGTCGGACGCGGTTTTCGTCGGAACCTGCTAAATAGCCAGTGCGATCGGCAAAACCCGGTGTTAATTCAACTCGATAGCCGCGAGATTTCCAAATTTCCAAACCCCGCTCAAAATTAGTCAATTCTCGCAGCGCCCCACTAGGCGCAATTACCCTGAGCAAATCTCCCGGTTGTAGCCATTTCATATTAGTCATTAGTCATTAGTCATTTGTCATTTGTCATTACTCGTAGGGTGTGTCGCTCTGCGAAAAATCCCTAACTAAAAATGAACAATCTCATAGCGACGCACCTAACCCAATACGATTGAAAAACAGGCTTTTTGACTAATTTCTGAAGTCAACCATATTGCGGTAGGGGCGGGTTAAGCTAAAAATTCATGAAACAATCGAGTGTATCAAGGCAAAACCCGCCCTTCTTTTTGACTAAAAAATCATCAAACAATCGAGTGTATCAAGGCAAAACCCGCCCTTCTTTTTGACTTAAATTGCATAAATCTTTGATTAATACGTAAACCGCAGATTGCAGACAGATTAACGTAGATTAACGCAGATAACTAGGAAATGCTTTAAGGCAAAGTCAAAATTTCCACCCCAGAATCAGTCACAGCCAGAGTATGTTCAAATTGAGCCGAAAGCTTTCCATCCTTAGTAATAGCAGTCCAACCATCCGCCAAAATTTCCACATCCCAAGTACCCTCATTAATCATCGGCTCGATCGTAAAAACCATGCCTTGTCTGAGCTTCTTTCCCGTCCCCCGCTTACCGTAATGCAAAATTTCCGGTTCAGTGTGAAAAACGCGATGCACGCCGTGTCCCGCAAAATTTCGCACTACCGAAAAACCCTGCGCTTCAGCATATTCTTGAATCGCCGCACCGATATCTCCAGTACGAGCTCCCGGCTTAACTTCCGCAATTCCTCTTCTCAGACATTCCTCAGTTACTTCAACCAATCTTTTAGCTACAGGTGAAGGTTCCCCAACAAAAAAGGTTTTAGAAGTATCGCCATGATAGCCATCAACTAAAGGCGTGACATCAATGTTAATAATGTCACCTTTTCTGAGAATTTGTTTAGCATTTGGAATACCATGACAAACAACTTCATTCACACTCGCGCACAGAGATTTTGGAAATCCTTTATAACCTAGCGGAGCACTTTTTGCGCCGTGCGCCAGAGTCCAGCGTTCCGCTTCATCATTAATTTGCAGAGTGCTAACACCCGGTTTAATCATTGGTTCCAGATGCAGCAGAAGCTGAGCTGCTAAGCGGCCGGCTTGACGCATTTTTTCGACTTCTCTACTCGATAAAAGCACTAAACGTTCAGTTGCCATAGTTTTTTTTGTTTTTTGTTGTTGTCGATTAAGAGTTTATTTAACTCAATTTTAGAATAGACTTGAACCAGCGTTCAAAAAGATCGCCCGCCACGACTAAATTGTATTCTACCTCTGCTTGTCGCCGGCAAGCGTTGCGGTCAATTTCGTCCAAACGGTCGATCGCACTTACCAAGCCATTTACACTGTCAGGCTCCACTAAAAAGCCCGTCAACCCGTCTCGAACAATTTCCGCAGGCCCCCCGCGCTCGTAAGCAATCACAGGCACACCGCACGCTAAAGCCTCGATCGCCACATTTCCGAAAGCCTCCACCCAGCGCGGCGTCATCAACAATGCTCGGCACTGACGGACTTGCTCTTGCATTTTGGTTGTTGTCAAAAACCCTAAATATTCTACCGGAGCATCCGGGTAATCTGCACAAATTTTTTGCCAATAATCCTCATCCTGCATTTTGCCCATAATTTTCAGGGGAATGCCTGTAATTTTTGCAGCCGCCACAGCATCTTCTAAGCCTTTTTCCGGGGCGATGCGGCCTAGCCAAGCTAATTTTGATTCCGGTTGGCCACAAAATTCGTACAGCGATAAATCGATGCCGCCGTTTCCCACCAACTCACACTCGCTAGCAAAGGCAAAGGTTTGGGCTTGGGTAAGGGAGCAAACTCCCAGGGTACCGGGAAATTTGGCGGCGATTTGTCCGGCGATGCGATCGAACGATCGCGACATCGATCCCATACTGATAAAATGTGCGATCGGAGTCCTAAAAAATGGCGTCAAATAAAAAGGCAGCCAATCGTAGGCAAAGTTAACAATCAGATCCCATTCATCCTCAACTTGGCGAGCGTATTCCCACATATTCGCCAGCACAGAATCGGCCGGCATCACAATCGGATCGTTGTAATCTTGTGTTTGGGCAGTTACTTGCAAATCGCCCGCAATTTCGATGACTGGAATTGATTCTAAGACTGAACCTGTCGGTGCTACAACTGTGATTTTATGGCCTCGACGCTGCAATTCTTTAGCAGTGTTGAGCACTGTAAGTTCTACTCCGCCGCCCAACCCCGAACCGAGTTGACCGACAGAAGTTGATAGGAACAATAATTTTAAAGAGTTATTAGTCATTGGTCAAACAGGTCAAACAGGTCAAACAGGTCAAACAGGTCATTGGTCAAACAGGTCACTGATTTTAGCATATTATCAATAATCATAAGGTTAACCTTTGCATCGGAATAATAATTTTGCTATCGCAGTGCTGTCCCCCCTCGCGATTTGTACTCACATCCCCTCAGAGCGATTTGTACTCACATCCCCTCAGAGCGATTTGTACTCACATCCCCTCAGAGCTACATATTAGCAGCAAGCGAGCGGGGACAGCACTCCTAAAAAACGCTTGTTACAGTCATTGAGATGCTCCCTAGAGAAAATAGAAGCAGTTAGTTATCTAGGAAAGAAAGAATATATATCGGTTGACGGCCCGACGGCCCGACTAGAGGACTACTGACTACTGACTACTGACTACTGACTACTGACTACTGACTAGAGGACTACTGACTAGAGGACTACTGACTAGAGGACTACTGACTAATCATCCCTCCCAGAACGCGGACGGATGCGATTCAACTGATTAATTGCCCAGCGAGCTGTTTCCTGAACTTCTGCATCTGGATCGTCCGTCGCGCGGTGCAACAAATGACTGATCTGATTCACCAATTCGTAAATCCGCGTTAAGTCGCGAATTGCATTTTTCCGCACTTCCGGGTTTTCATTTTGCAATGAAATTGACCAGGCATTATTCATCGGTTTGAGGGTGCGAATGCCTATTTCCGAGAGACTTGCCAGAATTAAACTGTACTGCTTCGAGTCGGAATTTCCTAGCAAATCCAGCAACGGCTCAACTGCTCTGGAATCTCCCCGCTGGCCGAGTTCCCAAATTGCTTTGCGCCTATGAGCCGGATGTAGGTGCTGCAAATCTTCAATCAGTTTTTCAATAATATCAACTTGAGGTCTGCCATCGGTTTCGGGAAGGGAAATATCTTTTTTTCGACTCGCTAGCGAATCGGATCGATTAGTTGTTTCGGGAATGTTGAAACCTGTGTTGTAGCCATTTCTGTGAGTTTCCAAGGGCAAGTTGTCGGCCTTAATTCGATCGCCCTCTACCCCTGCATCCTCGGATTCTGGTTCCCCCGATTCTCGGATAAACGGCAAAGGTCGATCGCTAATGTCGAGACTGTAGCCCTTTGGAAAATCAACAGGGTAGGGCAATGCTGGTAACGGTTTTGATGCCCCAGACGAAACCTCTTGCTGTCCCATTTCGGGCAAGTTGGTCTGAGGATTGCGATTGGTGAATCGAGGGTTTCTTTTGTTTTGGCGATCGACTCTTCCCCCTCTTCGCTTTGCATGATTAGAATCGTCGCTGCCAACTAATTTTAGCATGATAAATACTGCCGCTGCCGTGACGACAACTGCTGCCAAACCCAACATTAACAACCCCCGCTGGTGAGACAAAATGACGATTATATTGGAGATTGGTTTCGGGATTTTGGAATTAGATTTTTGCGTTTTGGACGGCTGAGATTTGTTGTTATCGTCCGGGGGAGAGGGTTTTTGAGAATTGGAGTCGGGGCGATCGTCCGGGGGAGAGTTCGCCTGAGCAATTTCTTCGGCAACAACCCGGTAAGAAGTATTGACAATCTGTTGCCTTCCCTCCGCACTGGGAATGAAGGCAGCGCCCAGACAGGCAATGCAGGTGAACAAACATAAAGTGGAGCGGTAGTGCGCCATAAGACTCAATCGGGGTTTTGAGAGGCAACGCCGCATGACGAGCTTTAGTGTAACCTTGAGTTAGCTCGCTCCTAGCTGCTATGGGCTCAACTAACCCACAAATATCACGCCCGATCGCGAAAAATCCTGGTTTGAGGTGGCAGCCACCCGGATCTCAATCACGCAATTGCGTCAATAACGGCGGCGGCAGATAGAGCAGGGGCATCTTGGAAAGTTGATTGACAGCGAAGCATCAGCTACGTGCTATGCAGACGCTGCGACGCCCGCGATTGTTGCTCGCTGCGTTCGCTGCGTGCCATCACCTGTGAGTTTAACTGTTTCGTCGCTGCTGCGCCGCTTTTGTCTTAATCTTAACGGGTAGTCGGACAACGGGGATTTGCCGTGGCAACGAGAAACCTGGTTTTTGAGTGTATTTCGGGCTGCTAAACCGAATGTTTTCAGTATGTTTATTTGTACCTACCTACTTAAGTTAAATCGATCGGCATTTAATCCTGTTTCGCCAAATCTGATATAAGATCGAGCTAAATTTTTCGTGTGAGAGTAGAAGCATTTGTGAGCCAACAAGATATCTTAAATTTAGCAAAAGAAGGCGATGCCAGGGCGATCGCATTTCTGATCGGCCAAGCACTCCAAAGCTTCGGCGTCACAGCTAAAGCCAGCCTGGAAAATGACACCCTGCACCTGCTGCTGGAAGCAGAACAATTACCCGCAGAAGAAGCCTGTCTCCGAGTCGCAGTCAAAGGGTTGCAGCGGCTGGAACCAAATAACGTTTACGCCGTAACAGTTTACGGGCGGCGGGGCGGTCAACAATTGCCCGCTTGGACTCAGACAGTAGAATTAAAAAAACGCTTGACGAACGCACCCGTAAGTGTACCTGCACCCGTGAGTGTACCCGCACCTGTGAGTGTACCCGAACCCGTGAGTGTAGCCGCTGCCCCAATTCCTGCGGCTGCCGCCATACCCACTGCCCCAATTCCTGTAGCTTTACCAAAGCTAGAAAAAACTCCAAATTTCACAACTGCGCCCACTGAAACACCAGAAAAATCCCCGCCCAAACCCCGTAAAATCCCAACTCGAAAACCCACAAACCAACGCCAGAAAAAGCCATCACCGCAGCCAGATCGAGCCGGCACTAAAACTCAAAAATCTTGGCTGTCAATCGGTACCCTGAGTCTGATTCTCGTGCCGATATCCGGCTTGGTTTTGGGTTCTCAACTTTACAAACCCTCAACCACCGCTACAATTAACCCTCTAACATCAAAGCCTGCGGTACAAAAAGTGCGATCGACCTCCTCTCCAGCACCCGCAGCCAAACCCGCTCCAAAATCGCCATCCCAGGCTGTAATAAAACCTGCCAATTCCCCCGCAACTGTCAGCATCAAAGCAGTTGGCGACATGATCCCCGGCACCAATTTCCCCTACAACAAACTGCCGGAAAATAAGGAGCGTTTATTTGAGTCGGTAAAACCGTACCTCCAAGGAGCCGATATTCTGTTTGGCAATTTTGAAAGCACGATGACCGATTATCCTTACAGCTCCAAAGGAGGCGGCGGAGGAATGCTGTTTGCCTTTCGGACGCCTCCGAGTTATGCCAAAATTTTCAAAGATGTTGGTTTTGATATTTTGAATATTGCCAACAATCACTCTTACGATTTTAACGAGCAGGGATTTAAGGACACAATTAAAAACATCGATAGCAACGGCATGAAGTCTGTTGGTAAAAGAGATCAAATTGTTTATCAAAATGTCAAGGGCGTGAATTTTGCCTTTATCGGTTTCAGCAACTACGGCGAAGTTCACAATTCCTTGCTAGAACTGCAAGCGGGGGCAGAAGTTGTCAAAAAAGCGAAACAAAAGGCTGATATTGTAGTAATCTCAGTTCATGCGGGAGCTGAAGGAACCGGAGCTCAGAATGTCAGAAATAAAAACGAGTTCTTTTACGGAGAAAACCGGGGAAATATGGTTTTATTTTCGCGGACGATGATTGATGCGGGAGCAGATTTGATTTTGGGACACGGCCCGCACGTTACCAGAGCTGTGGAACTTTACAAAGGGAAATTGATCGCGTATTCCCTGGGAAATTTTATGGGTTATCGCACTTTGTCCACAGCAGGAGAACTCGGTCAATCTCTAATTTTGGATGTAAAAATGACTCCAAAAGGGGATTTTGTTTCTGGTAAGATTATCCCCATCGAACTTAGCAGCCAAGGTATTCCCTCAGTGGATGAAGATTTTAGGACTGTGGGGTTGATTCGTCGTTTGACAAAGAGCGATTTTCCTAATACTGGTTTGACGATTGATGACAAGGGACAAATTTTGAAGAAGAGTAAGTAATCGTGAGTAGGGTGCGGATCCATCAAAAATCTGTAAAGAAGATAGACAATCTGATGGATCCGCACCACACAATATTTGACTGTTTTTTATCTTAAATAAGTTTCCTTGCAGATTTTATTGATGAGATAGATCTACTAATCTTAACTTTACTATATTTAACTGGGAGTTACTCTATAAGGATAACAACTCCATTGTGGCTATAAATTTATGAAACGGCTGTCAGCATCTACCGCTCTGATTCTGATTTCCATAGCTTTTGCGACTCAGGCTCGCGCTGCTAACCCCGAACACGTCAAGCAATTGTTACAAACCAAACAATGCAAAGGTTGTGATTTAAGTAATGCTCAATTAAAGGGCGCGAGTCTGAAGGGAGCAAATTTGGAAGGAGCTAATTTAGAAGGTGTATATTTGTACAAAGCTTATCTCGTAGACGCTAACCTTAGCGGCGCTAACGTCAAATCAGCCGACTTAGGAGACTCGAATATGAACGGGATTAACTTTAGCGGTTCTGACTTGACTAATACTAATCTCAAAGGCAACGATATGACTGGCGCTAACTTCGAGAATGCCAATTTATCTGGAGCTATTTTGGAGTGCAATAAAACAAATCGAACTAAACTTGGTTATGCTAACCTCAAAAAAGCTAACTTGAGTAATGCTAATCTTAAGGGAGTATGGCTTCAAGGTGCGAATCTCGCAGGTGCCGACCTCAATCATGCTGATTTAAGCCCTGATACTGCTGAGAGTGGGAGGAAAATCTACACTTTCTTTTCTAACGTCAGCAGCGCTAATTTGAGCGATGCTAATCTCAGCGATACTAATTTGTATCATGCTATTTTCTATAGAGCTAATTTGAATAATGCCAAGTTAACTGACGCTAATTTGAGCGATGCTAATTTGGTGATGGCTCAATTAATGGGAGCAAATCTGATGAATGCTTCTCTGAGGGAGGCAAACTTGCAAAGAGCTAATTTAAGCAACGCTAACCTCAGTAATGCGGATCTGGTGAAGTCAAAACTGGTTGATGCTAATTTAACAAATGCTATCTTGAAATCAGCTCGGTTGGTAGATATCAATATGAGTGGAGCTAACTTAATGGGTGCTGATATTAGTGGTGCCCAAATGCGTAAAAATAAATTATGTCGCGTGACAATGCCAGATGGGACAAAAACTGAAGAAGGCTGCGATAAATGATCTACCAGATTACAGTTGTAAAACCGCCTGTGGAGTTAATAGATAATCGACGATCTCAAATCGATTATCTATTATTGATTAACTACTCATAAACCATCGTTTTCAAAGCTTCTTTCATTTCCTCCGCAGTCGTCGTCGCCGTACCGAATTGACGCACGACAATACTAGCCGCCAAATTGCCCAAAACCGCCGCTTCCCAACCGGATGCACCGACGCATAAAGCTAAAGTCATTGCTGCTACGACTGTATCTCCAGCACCAGTTACGTCGAAGACATCAGTCTTGTTAAAAGGGGGAATGTCCCAGCTTTGAATCGCAAATTCTCCCTGTTCGCAAGTCGAGGTTGGAGGTGGTGAATTTTTAATAACTTCACCGTTCACTCTTTCAAACAAACTCATCCCTTCTTCCCCGCGAGTAATCAGGATTTTTTGAGCTTGAGTTAAGTTCAACAAATCGCGTCCTGCTTGCATTAAAGTTTCAGGATTTTTGATAGCATATCCGACTGCTTGCTCGGCTTCCGGTAAGTTCGGAGTAAACAGCATCGCTCCAGAATATCGCTGCAAATTTGTTTGAGCGTCTACAATTGTTTTGCCGGGAACCACTGCCGATTCGATCGCCAAACGAGTCAAAACTCCGTCGCCGTAGTCAGAACAAACAACAGCATCGACTGTCGGGATTTGCTGCCGGATGTAGTCTGCTAATTGCAACTGCAAGTCTAAATCCGGCAACTCGTCAGATTTGCGATCGACTCGGACAATTTGCTGAGTCACCGACTGCCGCGCGTGCCCGGAAATGCGAGTTTTTGTGACGGTTGGACGCTGCGAATCGATTAAAATCCCAGCCGTATCAATTCGGGCCGCCTCAAAAATACCGCACAAAGCCTTTCCCTGGTCGTCTTTTCCCACCAAACCAGCAACTTTTACTTTGCCTCCCAGTTTGGCCAAATTGTAGACAGCATTTGCGCCACCTCCGGGTAATTGCCGAGTATTCTCGTAGCGCAAAATCAACACAGGTGCTTCGCGGGAAATTCGCTCTACTTGTCCGGTAAGAAACTCGTCCAAGGTCAAATCTCCGATCGCTAATACCTGCGCTCGATCGAAGCAGTCTAATCTTTTCAATAATTGCTCTGTTGAGGCACGCAGTTGAGGCAAAAAATCGGAATAGTCGTTAGTCATTAACCAAAAAAATGAGACTGAGGAGTTGATAGTTGAGAGTGGCACGAGCGGCAATTAAAAAATCTTAATAAAGATTAATAATAGATTTCCTCCCTGGTTTGATTTTTGAGTGTTAATTCATTGGCTCGCTGGGATTTGGAGAAACCCGTTGCAGGCTGTTGGCGATAGCACTCGCTCAACCAATTTTGCCAATATTTGCGGATACAAGGGCACCCATTGAGACAAAGCGAGAAAGTTGGACGGTGTGGAAGTTTCCTTCTACATAAGTGCCTTCTAAATAAGTGCCTGGAAAAGACAGCAGAATTATTTCAATTTCTGCTTGATGATGGTAATCACCTGAGTCATTTGTTTTTTGAGTGCATCAATTTCCGCTTGCATTTTCGCCATTTGCTGAGTCATCGCCTGAATTTCGGCGGCGCCCGCTCCAGAACTCGGTGCAGCAGCGGCGGCGGCTGGGGCTTCTGGCACAGGTTTCTTTTTGGCCAGTACCATCGCCGATTTGATCGCCTCGGTTAGCTGCTTTTTCTCAAAGGGTTTAGCGATGAATGCAAAGAAATGCTTCTCGAAGGGTTTCGGAATTTTCTCCATCACCTCTTCTTCGCGGCCAGACATGATCACCAAAGGTATCTTAGAAAGCTCGGGATGAGCTTGCACTTTTTGATACACTTCCCAACCGCTGACTTTGGGCAGTAGAAAATCTAACATAATTAGATTCGGTCGGGCTTGACGGATCAGTTTGAGTCCTTCTTCGCCGTCTTTTGCTTCTAGAACTTCAAAGTTACCTTGAGGTAACATCTCTCGGACTCGAACGCGGATGACTTTACTGTCATCGATTACCAAGATTTTTTGACCAGCCACGACTGACTCCTTCAGTAATGAGTGTTGAGGATCTCAGGGCCATTGAGAGCCACTGAGATTTTTTGAATAGATCAGAAACCAATTTCAAAGGCATTGTCAAGGTGCCTCGCTTTGGCTCAAAACAACTATCTTTCGATGCTGCAATCGCTCTTACGTTATCCTTTTCAAATGCTTTCTGGGTCTATCACTTTCACCAGTTCGGTACGCTCCCCATCCTGCTGTTACTTGCTCTTTTTGTTTAACGCCCCAATGCGTTTACTAAGTGGCCGGAATTTCTCCGTACTAGGATAGTTCGTTACGCAGACAGATTTACTTACTTGCCTCTAGATTATAGATCACAGACCACGAGGACAAAAGTCCCCCAAGCTGCTTTGCTCTCAGGACACAAGTCTCTGAGTTTGCCGCTTCTGGTGTGGTCTTGTGATTTGCAACCTTCAGTATATCCCTAAGAGAATTCTACCTAGAATTCTGAACGAGTTTAGTTTGGCTGCAATTGATCCGAATTCTGATTTGGGGTGAGACTCCTACAAGTTGAGGGACTTTGATTTCGGATACGATCGCATATATTAACTCGATCGCCATGCAGGTTTTATGTCGCCCCAAACTCCTCAAACTCCTACTGTCAAAGCAACTGCCACTCAAATGCGGAGCGAAATCGAGGCGATGCCGGATTGGCTGCGACGGCCCATTGGCAAAGCTAGCGAACTTTCCGCAGTGCAGAAAATTATCAAACAGCGGCAAATTCATACGATTTGCGAGGAAGGCAGATGTCCCAACCGGGGCGAGTGCTACGCCCAAAAAACGGCGACTTTTTTGTTGATGGGGCCGACTTGTACCCGTGCTTGTGCTTTTTGTCAAGTAGATAAAGGTCATTCTCCGATGCCCCTCGATCCCGAGGAACCGCAAAAGGTAGCCCAGGCGGTGCAGTTGTTGGGTTTGCGCTATGCGGTGCTGACTTCGGTGGCGAGGGACGATTTGCCCGATGGGGGCGCGGGTTGGTTTGCGTTGACGATCGCCCAAATCCGGCACTTAAACCCCGATACTGAAGTTGAGGTACTGACTCCAGATTTTTGGGGAGGCATCGCCAGTAGGGGCGGTGCCCCCGTGCCCGCCCCAGAGGAGCAGTTGCAGCGGCAGCGGATTCGGACGGTGGTGGAGGCAAAACCGGCTTGTTACAACCACAATATTGAGACGGTGCGCCGCTTGCAAAGGCCCGTGCGCAGGGGGGCTAAGTACGATCGCTCGATCGACGTTTTGCGCCTTGTCAAGGAATTTGACCCAACTATTCCCACCAAATCCGGTTTGATGTTGGGACACGGGGAAACGGAAGCCGAGATAATTGAAGCGATGGCCGATTTGCGGGATGCCAAGTGCGATCGGCTCACCCTCGGTCAATACATGAGACCATCTCTAGAACACCTCCCAGTGCGCAAATACTGGACACCCGCAGAATTTGACCGTTTCGGGTCGATCGCCCGCGAGATGGGGTTTGAGCGCGTGCGATCGGGGCCTCTCGTCCGCAGTTCCTACCACGCCGGAGAGAGCCATTGAAATCAATCTAATTTCAACTCGGTATAAACTCCTAGTTACAAAAAATAACACTCTGAGATTGTGTCACGTGCGACGCTCTCTGCTATTTGTGAATACAGTGACTTGTGAATTAGGAGCTTGAATTATGGCAGAGATAGCAAAGAACCAATTAAAATCCGACTCCGTGATGAAAACGGGCAAATTCCCTTACACCTTTCGCGCAGCCTGGTTTTTATTGCTGTTAGGTATCAATTTGCTGGTTGCAGCCTATTATTTCCATATCATTGAATAGTCCTGCAAGTTGACTTTGAGCAGACCCTGCTTTTGGGAACCTCAAAGTCGGAGAGAGGGAGAGAGGGAGAGTGGGAGAGTGGGAGAGTGGGAGAGTGGGAGAGTGGGGAGAGACTTTTTCCTTCTTACTACTTCCCTTTTCTTTGTTACTATTTCCCTCGTCTCTCTTCCTTCTTCCGTTTTCCCTCTTCCTTTTGACAGTTGACAGTTGACAGTTGACAGTTGACAGCTTGCGAAAGAGAAGCGTTGACTGATGACTGATGACTAATGACTAGCCTTCGACTTCGCTCAGTCTAAAATGACTAATAACTAATGACTAATGCCCCATGCCCACCCTTCGACTTCGCGAGCGGGCAAGATGCCCCATGCCCCATGCCCCATGCCCCATGCCCCATGCCCAATGACTAATGACTAATGACTTCCCTACCGATTTCTCGACGCTTCTAGCTTAGACAACCGCTCTTGAATTTTGAGCACATCTTGCTTAGTTTCAATTGCCAAAGTTGCTAAATTGTCAAACATCGGGTCTCCCGAAATCATTCTAGGATTTGTCCGGCTTGAACTCGGGCGGTTCGGAGACACAGGCCGATTAACTCCAGAACCTTGAGACTGCAAACTGTAGATTTGTCCCCGGAGTTCAGCAATTTGACTTTCTAATTGAGTAATCCGAAACTCTAATTGACTGGTCAATTGAGCAGGCGTAAAAATTGGCGAAATAGTAATTGCTAACGCGCAAACAAGACACAAAAAACCGATTTTTCTGGCGTCGCGATGGCGAATATTTTTCGGCATAGCTTTAATGATTTAAATCATACCATTTATACTGTAACAAATCGCCGCTATTTTTGACATCTATCAGAAGTGTGTCTTATGCCAACTAGGAACGTAGCTATTTTCATGTTCGATGATGTCGAGGTACTGGACTTTGCCGGGCCATTTGAAGTGTTTTCGGTGACATCAGAATTAAATAAGGATTCACCACCTTTTGCAGTCTCCACCGTAGCCGAACATCCCGATGCTGTCAGCGCCCGCAACGGTTTGAGCGTGAATCCCGACTTCACGATTTCCGATTGTCCGCCACCCGATATTTTAATTGTACCGGGAGGACTAGGCACGAGAAAGTTAATCGATAATTCAGCAATTATTAATTGGATCGAAGATTGTTCGCAAACAGCCGAATTAGTGCTTTCTGTCTGTACGGGTTCGCTGCTGTTGGCAAAAGCTGGATTGTTGGAAGGATTGACTGCAACTACACACCATCGGGCATTGGATTTGTTGAGAGAATTAGCTCCCAATACAACTGTTGTTGAAAATCAGCGATTTGTGGATAACGGTAAAATCATCACATCTGGGGGGATTTCTGCGGGAATTGATATGTCTTTGTATGTCGTCGGCAAGCTTTTGGGCACAGCGCAAGCCGAACAAACAGCAGCGCATATGGAATATAAAATTGGGAATTGATAATTGGGAATCGAGTTAATTGCACATTTTATTTGCACGGACACGGTAATGCCCATTCGTGTCAACTTAAGTTCAGCCGTATTCAGAGACTGCTGTTTACCGCCGAGGCCAGATCCCCCCTAACCCCCCTTAAGAAGGGGGGGACAAGAGCTTCAAAGTCCCCCTTTTTAAGGGGGATTTAGGGGGATCTAGACTAAGCTAGAAGCGAGATTTGTGAGGGATTTTAGTCTTAACTTGACACTAATAGCTGTGTCCCTAGTTAATTAAGAATCTTCGCCCCAAACTCGAAGCTGAACATAAACTAATATCAAAGCTATCGCCATCAAGAAAGTTGCCGCAGCGGCTGCATAGCCAAAATCGAATTGGGAAAAAGCTTGCTCGTAAATATAATAAACTAGCAAATTAGTAGAGTTCAAAGGGCCACCGCCGGTGATGACATAAACTTGCTCGAAACTGCGTAGAGTAAAAATAGCTGTAGTGATGGTAGCAAATACTAAAGTCGGCCGCAAACCTGGTAAAGTGATGTGCCAAAATTGCTGCCAACCATTAGCTCCATCCAATTCTGCTGCTTCGTAACGATTTATCGGAATTGCTTGCAATCCTGCTAAAAATACTACCATATTAAAGCCTAGTTGTTTCCAAACACTGAGCAGAATTATGACTGGCATTGCCCAAACTGTGCTGCTGAGCCAAGGAATTGGATTTAAGCCGATCGCCCTGAGCATATCGTTCACCGGGCCATCCGTTTGAAACAACCACCGCCAACCCAAGCCAACAGCCACTAGAGAGGTAATCGAAGGGATAAAATAAGCAGTGCGGAGAGCTCCCCGCCAAGCAAACGAGCGATTTAGCAAAACTGCTAAACCCAAGGGAATTACTAGACTGGGAATGACTGTAGCGGTAGTAAAATAGATCGTGTTTTGGAGAACTTGCCAAAAATCCGGGTTTGTCAGCAGGCGCGAGTAGTTGTTCAAGCCAATCAAACGCACTCCCGCTTGGGTAAAGCTGCCTCTGGTAAAGCTGAGGTAGAATAAATAGGCGATCGGCCCAATCAAAAAAGTACCCAGAAACAGCAAAGCCGGGGCGAGAAATGTCCAAGCTGCGATCGACTCATTGTCCAACCAGTTAAAACGCCCAGATTTCATCGGCACCATTGGCTTGTAAATTTTAGCTTTTAGTTTTAAATGGTATCACAATATAGGTCAATGTCAAAATGAATCTTCTCGATATATTAGCAAATTTACCCAGTATAGAAACTGAAAGGCTCCTGCTCCGAAAAATCACTTTAAACGATGCCAGCGATATGTTTGAGTATGCTTCCAACCCGGAAGTCTCAGAATACACAATGTGGTCAACCCACACCTCGATCGAAGACACTAAATACTTTCTCAAGTCTCTAACAAAAATGTACAAAAGACGAGAGCTTGTAGATTGGGGAATCGTCCACAAAGCCGAGAAAAAGTTGATCGGGACTTGCGGATTTGTGGAATGGAGCATGACTCACAGCCGCGCCGAAATTGGCTATGCACTTTCTCGGAGATATTGGAGAGAAGGATACATGAGTGAGGCTGTCAATGCAATTATTGAATTTGGCTTTCGGGAGATGTTGCTAAATCGTATTATGGGTCGATGTGAAGTTAACAATATTGCTTCGGCGAGGGTGATGGAAAAAGTGGGGATGCAGTTGGAAGGGATTTTGCGAGAGCAGCTATTTGTCAAAGGCAGATATTGGGATCTGAAAATTTATTCGATTCTGAGGGAAGAGTTTTTTGATGATATTGTTGTAGAATCTGATTGAATATTTTTGATAGCATTTATGACGGTTAATCCAGTATCTGTTAATTCTAGCGCTAGCCTGATTTCCCCTGAGATTGGCAAAAGTGCGATCGCCCGCAACATTCCACCGTTAAAACTAGGAGTTTTAGCCTCTGGTAGCGGCAGCAACTTCGAGGTAATTGCCGAAGCCATCCAAAAGGGACAACTCAACGCTAAAATCCCAGTATTAATTTACAACAATCCCGAAGCCAAAGCTGTCGCCAGAGCGGAAAAATACGGCATTCCCTCGATTTTGCTCAATCACCGCGATTGCAAAAGCCGCGAAGAATTAGATACAAAAATTGTTAAAACTTTCCATGAATATGATATAGAATGGGTAGTCATGGCAGGTTGGATGCGCATTGTCACCAAAGTCTTGCTCGATGCTTTTGCCGACAAAGTTATTAACATTCACCCCAGTTTGCTGCCGAGTTTCCCAGGAATTCGCGCCGTCGAGCAAGCACTCGCCGCCAAGGTGAAAATAACAGGATGTACGGTGCATATCGCCCATTTGGAAGTAGACAGCGGGCCGATTTTAATGCAGGCTGCGGTTCCGGTATTCCCTGACGATACGCCAGAAACGCTGCACGCCCGGATTCAGGTGCAAGAGCATAAAATTATGTTAGGCGCGATCGCACTTATTGCCGATCGACCTTCTGTTTAATAGATCTCTTGCAAAAATACAAAGCACCTCACCCCAACCCTCCCCTTGAATCAGGGGAGGGGGTAAGATTATTCTTTTCTTGTTTCCCCCCGCGGGAGGGGGGACTTGCGGGGGGTAAATTTGACTTTTGCAATAGTTCTAATGTCTGAATCTTTGCAGCAGACAATTATACCAAATTTCGCCACCGAGAGCAACCACCGAGGTTATGATTGTCCGTAATGTCGATCGCACTTTCCCGCAACTTGCGCGGTTATCATCGAAAACATTGTGACTAAAAACCCTACCAGTGCCGCATCTTCCCCAGAATTGCCCGTCAGCGACTCACCCGAAACTGGCCCGCTGCTGACTGATGCTAATCGCCTGAAATTAATTCTCAAAGAAAGACTCAAAAAGAACATCGGCATCAAGGGAGACTTTTATCTACCTTGTTTGCCTTCGATGCTAGACGACTATCTAAAATTACTCTCAGACTTCTTAAAAGTTCTCGGACAAAACCTCGACGCTGCCCAAACCGAAAACTTGCGAACATTAATCGCTAACGCCTTAACAGAAGGATTCAAAAATTCTCCCCACGCTAATCTCATCGTCTCATACTTTCCCGCCAATCCTCAAACTGGTTTAGCCGGGGGGATTACTATGAATACCAAGATTCAAGTCGAATCGATGGCCCAGAAATATCATAGCTGGCCGGATATTCGCCCGGAACCTTTATTTGGCAGTCATCCTGATGCTAAAGTTATGGCTATTGTCGCCGAATTAGGCGAACCGGGTAAAGCAGCTATTTTAGATGTGGGTGCGGGCCCAGGGCGCAATAGTCTACCTTTAGCTAGGTTAGGACATTCCGTGGATGCGATCGAGCTAACGCCCATATTTGCCGAAAAACTATCAGCAGCAGCCACCGCCGAAAACTTGCCGATTCATGTCACCCAAGGCGACGTTTTAGATCCATTATTGAGGATGAAAACTTATCGGTACAAATTAGCGATTGCTACCGAAGTTCTCTCGCACTTCCGCTATCCCGAACAAATCCGCTTGTTCCTCGGCAAAATGTCCGATGCTGTGTTAAGTGGCGGCTTTATACTATTCAGCACTTTCTTAGCTGTCGGTGGCTACGAACCGGATGAGATGGCCAAACAAATGTCAGAATTGTGTTGGTCTTATTTAATTACCAGACAAGAATTGGAAGCAGCAATCGAGGGTTTACCGTTAGAAATTATTGCTGATGAATCGGTGATTGAATACGAACAAAAACATTTGCCTGATGCTGCGTGGCCGCCGACTCCTTGGTTTGTGAGTTGGGCGAGCGGCCGCGATTTGTTTCCCGTGCAAGAAACACCGCCGTTGGAGTTGCGGTGGATACTGGTTAAACGCTTGTAGAAAGTATTAGGGTGAGTTAGATTGTAGCTTTTTGATGATTGAGAAAATAACGCACTTTTACGAACCGTAATACTTTCGCGATTATGTCGATGCTTGTTTGGATTTAGTTACCGCCCAAATGCAAAGACAATTAGATTGTTTGGTTGCTAATTGAGAATTGCACAAGTTTATTTATGATAGGTTCGATCGCACTTATGGTCGATCGCACTTCCATTCAACCCTGTTTAGATTGCGGTTACGGGATGTAACCCTTATTCAGCTTACGAACTAGACCTCTTTGTCATCCTCACAGACTCTGCCCACGAAAAAATTAATCAAAGTCGAACTATACATATTTTTACAAATATGACTTTTATGACTTTAAGTTATGACTTTTATGAATTGACTTTATACGTAATTAGTTTAATTATATCAATTACAATTAATAATAGGTAAATTAATTATGTCTATTTTCAGTACCTCAACCAGCTTCCCTGCCGGCACAGAACCCAATTGCATTGTTGTAGGAGACTTTAACAAAGACGGTAAGCCAGATCTCGCCACAGGCAATCAAGGAACTAACAACATCTCCATTCTGTTGGGGACAGGCACAGGCAGCTTTGGCACTCCCACCAACTTTAACATCGGGTTTGAGCCCATAAATAATCTGGCATTAGGGGACTTTAACAACGACGGCAACCTCGACATAGCTTCTCTAATGAGGGACAGCGCAAATTTAGGCCAAGCAGCCATCCTGTTCGGAAATGGCAAAGGTAGCTTTGGCACTCCCACGAGCTTTGATACGGGGGCATATCCTTACTATGATATTTCTATTGATGTTGGTGACTTTAACGGCGACGGTAAGCTAGATTTAGTTACGATCATCCGCTCTTCCAGCGATGTATCGATCATGTTGGGCAAGGGTACAGGCAGCTTTGGGACTCCTACTAAATTTAATGTGGGGACAAATCCGCAGTCTGTCGTCGTGGAAGACTTTAATGCTGACGGCAAGCTTGACTTAGCTTTCACAGACTATTCTGACAACATATCGATCCTGTTGGGAAAAGGGACAGGCAGCTTTGGGACTCCTACTAAATTTAAGGTAGGGGGATCTTCGTCTATGATCGCGACAGGGGACTTTAATGGGGATAACCAGCCAGATTTAGTTGGAATAGACAGCGGCTCTGACAACATATCGATCCTGTTGGGAACAGGGACAGGCAGCTTTGGGGCTCCTACTAACTTTAATATAGGGATCGAAGGTTTCGCTGTTGTTGGGGACTTTAACAGCGATAACAAGTCAGACTTAGCTGTGGCTCTCGACGATTATGGTGATGGTAATATCTCCATTTTGTTGGGAAATAGTACGGGCAGTTTTGGTGAGGCCACCAACTTCACCATTGCAAACGAGTCCTATTTTGCTGTTGGGGACTTTAATGGTGACGGCAAGACAGACTTAGTTACGGCAAACTTCTTCTCTAACAACGTCTCGGTTTTTCTTAACAGCAATACGCTCAGCAACAATACGCCTGTAGTGAATTTCGGTGCTGCTACCTACACTGGCAGAGAAGGAAATGCGAATACAGTTGTGAATATTCCGGTGACAATCAGCAGCAGTCCCGTCAAAGATTTGATAGTGCCGATCGCAATTAACCCCAGCAGCACAGCCACCCAAAATTCAGACTACACTTTTTTACCTGGCACTCTCAGATTTCGTGCAGGTACTAACACCCTGACTCAGAATGTTGCTGTCACGATCAAAGATGATAATATCCCAGAGAACGCCGAAACAGCGGTGTTCAACTTTGGCATCATTACTGATGGGAGTGCAGGTCTAACAAATCAAGCAATATTGACGATCAACGATAAGGAGACTGCGCCAACACCAACACCAACTCCAACATCGACACTAACTCCAACTCCAACATCGACACTAACTCCAACTCCAACATCGACACTAACTCCAACTCCAACATCGACACTAACTCCAAC
>NZ_JAUBUN010000016.1:42159-98443 GCF_036702665.1 Microcoleus sp. Aus8_D2 | reverse complement strand
TCCGACATCAATCAGCCCAACACCAACCCCAACCCCAACTCCGACACCAACTCCGACACCAATCAGGCCAACACCGACACCAACACCGATACTTGCAAGTCCAGGGATTATTATTAATCCGACATCGGGATTAGTAACTACAGAAACAGGCGGCACAGACAAATTCACCATCAAACTCAACAGCCAACCGACTGCTGATGTCAAAATCGACTTGGAAAGTTCAAATACAGCAGAAGGAAGAATTTCCTCACCATCGCTTACCTTCAACTCTGTTAACTGGAATTCACCGCAGACAGTAACGGTAACAGGTGTTAACGATAATGTAGATGACGGGAATAAAGCCTACACCATTGTTACAAAACCTGCTATCAGCAATGACAGTAAATACTCCGGGTTAAATGCAGCCGATATCATCGTTACCAATAACGATGACGATCCATCAACTACTACTAACTCTAATAGCGGATCTGGTACGAACTCTTCCGTCAAAACCGACGAAGAGATCCTAAACGAGGCGATCGTAACGTCTATATCTTCCCAAGCGTCTCTCAACAATACATTATTCTTCCAGCCAAGTTTCATTGGCGGTAATTTAACATTAGGTGCCGTAGGTGCAAGTCTCGTAGGTTTAGTTTATGACGGTTACATTTCCGGCGCAACAGTCTTTTTAGATGCTAACAAAAATGGCGTCAAAGATGCTGACGAACCATCAACTACTACTGACTCCAATGGTAAATATAATCTCCCGATTACCTTGGAGACTTTCGACAAAAATAAAAATGGGCAAATCGATCCAGAAGAAGGCAATTTAGTTGCTTTTGGTGGGACGGATACTGCGACAGGTTTACCTCTCGAAACTCCTCTTTCTGCACCTGGTGATGCCACAGTTGTTACTCCATTAACCAGTTTGGTAACTGGTTTGATGGCTGGGGGAATGACGCAAAATGAAGCTGAGTCAAAGGTTAAATCTACTTTGTCTATTCCGGCGGGAGTTGACTTATTAGAATTAGATCCGATCGCCTCTACAGCCAAAAATGAGCCTGGTGGTGCTGAAACTCTAGTCGCCATGACAAAAGTCCAAAATGTCATTATCCAAACCAGCAGCCTGATAGACGGTGCATCTACGGCTGATAATACTGCAATTACCAAAGCCGTTGTCGCGGCAATTAACAGTAAAATTAAATCCGGGGGTTCCTTGGATTTGAGCGAGGCGGCACAGGTAGAAGGCATTATCCAGCAATCTATTGCTAACGTTAAACAAGTTGATAGTAATCTCAACACTGAAAAACTTTCCCAAATTACTCCAGAATCTGCGAAGGTAATGGCTGAGGCAAATCAAAAAACGGATCGAGTTAAATCTAACTTTTTGCCACAGTTTATTCCCTCGGAAATTGCGAAAGTGCAAAAGGTGGCTTTAGGTGAAAGTGCGATCGCCCTTGAAGCAGCCGCCGCTGGCACAAAACCCATCGCACAGGTGGTTTGGGAAAATACAGGCGAATCTTTAACTGCCAAAATTCAAGGAAATCCACTACCGACTCCAACCCCGACTCCAGCCTCTACTCCGGTTGTCGAAGGCGATATCACTGAAGTTAGCAATACTTCTCCTGAAATTCTAGATGCTGAGGGCAAAAATCTTGTCGGTACTGATGATAGCGATACTTTAATCGGCGACAGCGGTAACGATTTTATCAGTGGTAAAAAAGCTAGTGATTCCCTCGATGGTGGCGTCGGTAATGACAGCATTTACGGTGGGCGGGGACTCGATACGCTGACAGGTGGCGGTGGCGATGACATCCTATTTGGAGGCCGCGGTGCTGACAGTTTGGAAGGCGGTGCAGGCAATGACAGTTTGTACGGTGGCAAGGGTAATGATACTTTGCTTGGCGGTACGGGAGATGATTTCCTCAGTGGCGAAAATGGCGACGATTTTCTGACAGGAGGTAGCGGGAGCGATCGCTTTTTGTTAAATTCAGGTGGTGGCTCAGATACGGTGCTTGATTTTGAGGTGGGTATCGATAAATTTGCGATCGACAATGGTTTGACTTTCCAGCAGTTAGAAATTAGTCAAACTGTGGGAGGAACGCTGCTGAAAGTTGCATCAACTGGTCAACTTTTGGCAACAGTGACTGGGTTGAATAGTTCAATTACCGCATCGGATTTTGTGTTGATTTAGATACAACTCCAGCACAGGGGAAAGCGCCCTGCGGGTCGCGTTCGCTATCCCGTAGGGAATCGCCCGCTTTTGAAATTACGACGAAGAAAAAGGCGATCGAGCTTCAAGTGAAATTGCTCAATGAGGATCTGAAAGCAGGAAGTATTACATTAGGGTTTGCTGAATTCGATGTCAATATATTAGGCGAGCAATCGACTATTTTTTCGAGAAGCCGGGTTCTTGCAAAACCCGGTTTCTACGTAATTCCTGCGAGATTAAACCTCAGAAGCCCGCAATTGTCCGCAGGCGGCATCTGCTTCTAAACCGCGAGAATATCGCACGCTAACTGCAATTTTCTTCTCTTTCAAAACCGCAACAAAATTGTTGATTCGATTGGGAGTCGGCCGTTGATATTCTGCTTCCTGAATCGGATTGTAGGGAATTAAATTGACGTGACACTGAAAACCGCGCAACTGAGTTGCTAACTCGGCTGCGTGTTCCGGTAAGTCATTGACATTGGCTAAGAGTACGTATTCAAAGCTTAACCTGCGTCCGGTCGATCGCACGTATTCGCGGCATTCTGCGACTAACTCGCCCAACGGATAAGGGCGGGCGCTGGGAATCAACTCTTCGCGCAGTCTTTGATTGGAAGCGTGGAGGCTGACAGCGAGGGTAACTTGGAGTTGATGTTCGGCTAGTTTGTTGATACGATTGCGGATTCCGACTGTGGAAATGGTGATGTTGCGCTGTCCAATTCCTACGTCTTGGTTCAAACACTTGACAGCGGCTACGACATTATCGATATTTAGCAGGGGTTCGCCCATCCCCATAAATACGATGTGGCTGACTCGGCGGCCGAAATCTTGCTGTACAGTCAAGACTTGATCGACGATTTCGTTTACTTCTAAATTTCGCTTGAAACCGCCTTTACCCGTAGCGCAAAAGTCGCAACCCATGGCGCAGCCAACTTGGGCTGAGACGCACACTGTCAAACGTTTTTCGGTGGGAATGCCGACTGTTTCAATAATTTGACCGTCTGCTAATTTTAGGAGATACTTTACTGTGGCGTCTGGTGCGACCGATCGCAAATGAATAGTCGAGCGCCCGATCGGAATTTTAGCAACAGTCTCGCGCCATTGTTTTGAGAATACAGAAATATCAGAGAGCGATCGGGCGCCTCTCTCATAAATCCACTGATACAACTGCTTTCCCCGATAAGCCGGTTGTCCCTGCTGCTGTACCCACTCCGTTAACTCAGCCAAACTCGCCCCCAACAACGGTGGAATTTTACCAGACTCAACAGCCAAAGCAGCAGTCTTGCGAGACTGATTCGCATCCCTGGAATTACCAGAAGAGTACACCTGAGAAACGGAGGTAGGAGACATAGGTCATAGCAAAAATTTAAAGCCACCCTCTATAGTAAAACTTCTCGACCAAAACTGCGGCCAATCCTTAAGAAGGCACTTATGCAGAAGCAGCAAGGCGCAAGGTATTGGTGTCAACAAACACGTCAAATGTAGTACCAGTCAACTGTCTGACGATTTAGGCCAGATCCCCCCTAGCCCCCCTTAAAAAGGGGGGGACAAGAGTATTCTCTTTCGTCCCCCTTCTTAAGGGGGATTTAGGGGGAAGAAGCCTCAGCGATAAACAAGAGATACAAAGGATTTCAGACTTAAGGTATCTCCTGACACAAATCTCCGCAACAAAGTTAATATTTGGCCAAATTCCCCAAATATTGCGTGTAAATGACCGCAGTCACCTAAAATAAACTCTGTAGTTTGTGAAAGGGTATGCAAATCTGACTGCTTTCCACCAAAAATAATTCAACTTTCATGGTGCTAAATATTCTCGCGCTACCTCTAGGCTTTCAATTTACATCGCCAGGCCCGATTATCTTTCAACTCGGCCCCTTAGCTGTCCGTTGGTACGGACTGTTGATAGCTTCTGCTGTCTTGATTGGGGTCAGTCTGTCCCAATATTTGGCCGAAAAGCGCCACGTTAACCCGGAATTGCTGGGGGATTTGGCAATTTGGCTGGTTCTAGGCGCTATTCCCTGCGCTAGAATTTATTATGTGGCTTTTGAGTGGCAGCAATACGCCCAGAGGCCTGAAGATATTATTGCGATTTGGAAAGGTGGAATTGCTATTCACGGGGCGATTTTGGGCGGCACGATTGCCGCTTTAATTTTTGCAAAAATCCAGCGAGTTTCTTTTTGGCAATTGGCAGATTTAATCGCACCTTCGGCAATTCTAGGTCAGGCGATCGGACGCTGGGGAAATTTCTTTAATTCTGAAGCTTTTGGCAGTCCTACGGATTTGCCCTGGAAACTCTATATTCCGGAAAACAATCGACCGCCAGCCTACGCTAGTTTTGAATACTTCCATCCCACATTTCTCTACGAATCTCTGTGGAATTTGACAGTATTTGGGTTGCTGCTGACTTTGTTTTTCCGCGATTTGCAGGGCAAAATTAGGTTAAAAATTGGTGCTTTGTTTTTGGTTTACATCGCAGCTTACAGTTCCGGTAGAGTCTGGATTGAAGGGCTGCGAACTGATAGTTTGATGTTCGGGCCGCTGCGGACGGCGCAGATGGTAAGCTTGACTGGGATTGTTTTAGGTTTGGGCGGGTTGGCTTGGCTTTATTTGCTCGATCGACCTTTGCCAGATGCGATATCAGCGACGGGCGATCGGTCAAAGGTTGCTCCCAAATCCCCAGAGGATCAATAAAAAACCCCAGAGACGTTAGTCTCTAGGGCTCAAAACCAGGGTGCATCTACCATCCCTTACTTCCAACCAAAATAGGTGCATCCGGAAACGCCGGTAAATTTAGCAAATTTTTTTTAGCAGCCATGACTTTGACAGAGATTGCATCCCTAATTCCAGGGGTATACATTGTAGGTGCAGGCCCGGGAGACCCGGATTTGTTGACTGTTAAGGCTCAAAAATTACTGGCTGCGGCTGATGTCATATTATTTGCCGATTCCCTAGTTCCCAAGCAAATTTTGGAGGGGGTGCGCGCGGATGCTGAAGTTATCCAAACGGCAGATAAGACTCTCGAAGAGATTGTACCTTTGATGGTGGAGCGAGTGCGGGCCGGCAAAAGCGTTGTCCGCCTTCATTCGGGCGATCCATGTCTCTACGGCGCAGTGGGCGAACAAATGCAAGCTTTGGCGGAAGCGGGAATTGCTTTTGAGGTAATTCCGGGAATTAGTGCTTTCCAACTAGCGGCGGCTAAACTTAAAATTGAGTTGACTGTTCCCGGAGTTGTGCAGACAATTATTTTGACCAGAATTAGCGGCCGAACTGAAGTACCAGAACGTGAAGAATTAGCTAGTTTAGCGGCTCATCAAGCGAGTTTGTGTCTGTATTTGAGCGCCCGCCACGTCGAACAAGCTCAAGCTAAGTTGATGGAACATTACCCGTCTGATTTGCCTGTGGCGATTTGTTATCGGTTGGGCTGGCCGGATGAGAAAATTGTGCTGGTTCCTCTTGACAAAATGGCGATCGCCACTCGCGAAAATAACTTGATCAGAACGACGATGTATGCGATCAGTCCGGCTTTGGGTAAAGATGTTCAAGGGCGATCGCGATTGTATCATCCAGAGCACGATCGGCTGTTCCGTCATTAGTCATTAGTCATTAGTCATTAGTCATTGGTTATTTGTTAGTTCCAATTACCAATGCCCCATCCCTCCGCTTCGATCCACCCCATGCCCAATGCCCTGTTTGGCCCATGCCCTATTCCCCATTCCCAATGAAAGATTTAACTCGCAGAGAATTTATCACTGTCACCGCATTAACCGCCGGATTTGCTTTAGCAGTTCATCCTATTTCTTTGGCAACTATTACCACAGATACAAAGGGTTTAGTTGCAGGTGAAGTAAAAATTCCCGTGAAAGACGGGCAGATTCCAGCATACAGGGCAATGCCAGCCAGCGGTAGCAATTTTCCAGTAATTTTAGTGGTTCAAGAAATCTTCGGAGTTCACGCGCACATTCAAGATATTTGCCGCCGTTTTGCCAAATTAGGTTATTTGGCGATCGCCCCTGAAATGTATTCCCGTCAAGGCGATGTTTCTAAAATCACCGATTTTCAAGAAATTATTAGTAAAGTTGTCTCGAAAGTTCCCGATGCTCAGGTGATGTCCGATTTAGATGCTACCGTCGATTGGGCGCAAAAGTCAGGAAAGGGCAATATTAATAAGTTGGGCATTACAGGATTTTGTTGGGGTGGCAGAATTGTCTGGCTGTACGCCGCCCACAACCCGAAAGTCAAAGCTGGTGTGGCTTGGTACGGGCGTTTGGCTAGCGATTCTACGGCTTTAACTCCCAAACAGCCGATCGACCTTGCAGCAACTTTGAAAGTGCCAGTATTGGGGCTTTACGGTGGCAAAGATGATTTAATTCCCAACGATACAGTCGAGAAAATGCGACAACTTCTCAAAACTGGCAGCAGCGGTTCCGAAATTGTGCTTTATCCAGATGCGCCGCACGGTTTTAATGCTGACTATCGCCCCACATACCGGAAAAAAGAAGCTGATGATGCTTGGAAAAAGCTGCAAGATTGGTTTAAGAAGCACGGAGTTGTTTGAGAGTTTTGAGTTTTTAGTTTTGAGTTAAAACTTACTCTCTTCCCGCTTAAATAATGCTGATCTAACAAACCGCGAAGACGCGAAGTGCGCGAAGTTAGAGAAAGAAGAGAAAAAGGCAATCTTGTCGATCGCCCTTAAGACAGTTGGGTTTGTGGGCCCGAGATTGGTAAACTGGGCGGTGTAGAATTTATCGATCGACAGGTAAGCCCGTGCTAGACGAACAAGCTAAAAAGACCATCCTGCGCAAAATCCCTCACGGATTGTACATCTGCGGTGTCAAAGACGGGGAGGAAGTCAACGGTTTCACCGCTAGCTGGGTGATGCAATCTTCCTTTACCCCTCCCTTAGTCGTCAACTGCGTCAAGCAAGACTCGAAATCCCACGCCATGATCAAAGCCAGCGGTGTGTTTGCTCTGAGTTTCCTAGAAGCAGGACAAAAAGAGTTAGCCCAGAAATTCTTTAAGCCGCAGCGCCGGGTTGAGAATAAATTTGAGGATGTAGAATTTTATCCTGGCCCCGAAACCGGTTGTCCGATTATCTCGGATACTCTGGGTTACATTGAGTGCAATGTTGTCGGTTCTGTGGAACACGGGGATCACACGGTTTATGTGGGAGAAGTTATCGGTGCCGGCGTTCACCGCGAAGGCGATCCGTTGCTGTTAGAAAGTACCGGCTGGAATTACGGAGGCTAGCTACTTAGCATCTGGTAGTTGTTAGTAAAAAAGACTAACACCGAGAAACCCGGTTTTTTGAATATTCCGGGTTTCTGAACACCAAACAAATTTTTAGGTTAAATGAGAGCGACGTGAAAAAGTTGCATCCGCCAACAATTGAATCAGTTTAATTGTTTACGAGATGCGACGGCATTGGCGTGTCCGGCGGGGGACTCGGCGAATGACAGATAATTTGTATCAGATTGAAAATTGTAGCAATACTTTTGAAAATTCGTATAAGATTGTACTAGGTGCAGGTAATTGAGATGTTCCATAACCCCGCTGCTTTAATTTCTCGATCGCCTGGGCTGCGGTTAACCCGGTATAGGCGATCGTAATTTTAAAGGTTAGATCTTGCTGTCCGTGCGCTTCGGCTATTTCCCAAAGTGTTTTGCCTGCTTCTGGTTGTTGTTCTTCCCATCGCTTGGAGCCACATCTGCCTGATTGTGGGCCGATACAGCCAATGCCACTCTCGCTGTTCTGCTAACCGCTGATTACTGTGTTCCGGTGCCATCCCAACACTCTATCTGCTTTTCTAGCAGTCCCCTGACAATATTTGTTGGTCATTTGCGCCATCAAGTCTCTGCGTTTTGCTTCAACCTTTTTTGAGGCTGCCAATCTCAAGTCTTCGATTTGCTCAACACTTAAATTCCTTTGGTCACTTTGAGGGTTTTCCCACTACTTCACTCTCTCTGTTCTTTTCCCAACCTTTATTTTAAATCCTTGAGTACCTTTTTTTGTGAAAATCGTCTCAACTCCAGTTATCTGGAACTGAAGTCCTAATTAAAAACGAGTGACTTCGCTGAGCGACATAATGATTGGCAACAAAACTTAAACAATTAAAACACGAAATCATACATTGACTTTATCCCTAGGAGCGGAACATGGAAGTTAATCCCTCTGAATTTATGAACGACCAACAAGAAGCAGCCAACGAAAGTACACCTCCACAACACCTCATTGAACTCGCAAGCAAAAGTACAGCACCACAACGCCTCATTGAACTTGCAAGGCTTACTACAGACATCGCACAAGTAGTTGCAAATAATCCTAGTGCGCCCGCCAATTTGTTACGAGAATTAAGTGTTAGTAGCGATGCTACCATCCGCGCTCATGTGGCAGCAAATCCCAATACCCCGACTGAAGTGTTGCTGGAGTTAGGAAGCGAATTTCCAGAGCAACTGTTAGGCAACCCTATCTTCTCTTTATTATTGCTAGAAAACCCGAATCTAGTCGAGCAAATTCCTTTAACTACTTTGCGGAGTATTCTCTGTGTAGAAAGCGTACCAGGATTTTTCCTGGAGTGGGCAGCCACTCACTCGGATTCAAAAGTGCAGTTAGCCGTAGCGACGAATAGTCAAACTCCTAAAACCGTATTGGAGAAGCTGATTCAAAACCCAAATTTTCTATTAGTAGAAGCCTCGCCGTCCTATATAAACTGGGCAGGAGAGCTAGTTCACAGCCTGGGGTCTCAAATAACAGAGGCATTGCACCTACACGTTAAATTAGCAGGAGAGATGACTCAAAGCTGGGATGAAGCAGCTCGTGAAATAATTCAGAACATTACCCTACAAGTATCCCAAGAACAGGAGAGAGGATACGCACTACTTGAGTTGCAAAAAATTGGCTTAATTCCCGATTTTATTCTCAAGCACCTGTGTGCCACAAAGCACCCTTCAGGTAAAGTGCATTACTGTTATCAAGTCCTGCTGGATGCCGCTAAGTCTGCAAATACTCCTACTAGCATTTTAGAGCAATTCGCGCAGGAAGAGAAGTTGCGCGAGGCGATCGCCTGGAACCCCAACACGCCTTTTGACGTGCTCAAAGAATTAGCAACAGATGACAATCATCTTGTTCGCATCAATATTGCCCTCAGTCCCCACACCCCAATTCCGATTCTTTTACAGTTAGCCCAGGATGATGATGCAGAAGTTCGCGCTCGTGTCGCCTGGAATTTCAACACACCTGAAAAGGTACTAGAGCAGTTAGCCGGCCAGTTAGCTTCTTTGAATTACAGCTACCTCCATACCCTTGAGGTTAACGGTTACAAAACTCCTGTGACAATCATCGAGCAAATGGCGATCGATCGGAGGAGTGAAGTCCGTAAAGGTGTTGCTAAATATCGCAATACACCAGCAAAGATTCTAGAAAAGTTAGCTGATGATGAGGAGACTGGAGTTCGCCGAATGGTAGCTCTGAATGTCAACACGCCTTTTCGCGTCCTTCTGGGACAGTTGGCTCGTGATGCGGATGTGGGGGTTCGATCTGCTGTTGCCATCAGGCTCAACGCTATCAATTTGAGTCCATTTTCTATTTTATCAGCAACAGACCTCCCCCAAATTATTGCGAGTTTGGAGGAAGCGCGAGAGTTTCAGGGTGCACCACAGATTAATTCAAATGATCTGAGTTTAGAAAGTTTTCTGGCTCGTGATTCTAATACCCTAGAGAGCCTGCTTCAATTATTAGCTCACCATGAAAATAGCTCTGCCCGCCGTTTTGTTGCTCAACTTCCAGATGCTCCTTTAAACCTCTTGGAAGAATTGGCTCAAGACAAGGAGGAGAATGTTCGATTGGGCGTTGCCATGAATCAAAATGCACCTGTGAGCCTCTTAGAAAAGTTAGCTAAGGATGAAAAAGATGAGATTCGTCGCTGTGTTGCCAAACATCCCAACACCTCTTTTAGTATTCTCGAACAACTATTTGACGATCGCAAATCGAGTGTTCGCCGAGTTGCAGTCGCACGCTACTTGGAGGTTCACCCTGAAGGTTTACCTGTGGTGCTAGAACACTACGCTAAAAATGCTCTGCCATTTTTTACCCGTCTCCTGATTTTCCTCCACCCCAAAGTTCCAGCGCGTATCCTGGCAGAAAACAGTCGATCCAAAGCTTGGCTGGAGCGTTATGCGATCGCCCAAAATTCTAATACATCAATTAATACCCTCACGGCTTTAGCTGTTGATATTAACCGCATTGTCCGTGCTGCTGCTCGAGCCAATTTACAACGTCACACTCAACAATCATGACCCCTACGGCTCTCAAAACATACCTCAATAACCTCGTCAAAAATAGCCTGCAAATCAGTACCATGATCTGGGGCGCTCCCGGCATTGGCAAATCCAGCATTGTGGCTCAAGTCGCCAAAGAACATAAGATTGACTTTGTGGACGTGCGCCTCTCTCAACTGGCTCCTACTGACCTGCGCGGCTTACCTGTGGCAGAAGATGGCATTTCCAAGTGGTATCCGCCAGAATTTCTGCCTCACTCCGGCAAAGGTATCCTGTTTCTCGATGAACTGAATATGGCTCCGCCGGCGATGCAGGGGATGGCTCAGCAGTTAATTCTCGATCGACGGGTTGGTTCCTACGTGGTGCCGGAAGGCTGGTACGTCTGGGCAGCAGGCAACCGCAAAGAAGACCGAGCTGCCGTCTTTGATATGCCAACTCCCCTCGCCAACCGCTTTTTACACCTCCAAGTCGAGCCAGATTTTGACAGTTTCAAAGCCTATGCCCTGGCGACTAAAGTACACGAGCAAATCATCGCCTTTCTATCTTTCCGCTCCAACCTGCTCCACAAGCTAGACCCTCAACAACCTGCTTGGCCATCTCCCCGCTCTTGGGTGATGGCAAGCCTTCTGCATCAAGCTGGACTAGACCTTGCACCTGCCATAGGTAGCGAAACCGCAGCCGAGTTTGCAGCTTTTATTAAACTCTACGAGAACTTGCCTGAACTGACGCGCATTCTCAGCAATCAAGGCGATGCCATTCCTTTTCCTGAGGAGCCTTCAGTCCGCTACGCCACCACAATTGGTCTGGCTGTACGAGCCAATGATGCTATCCAAGCTGACAATGCTTTCACTTGGCTCAGTAAGGTAGCTGCTGCTGAGTGGGTGCAGCTATTTGCCGTGGACTTGTTCCGGAGTATGCGAGCCAAAGAACAAATAGGAGCCCTGGCGACTCTGGTACAAAAGAATAAGCAACTTCAAGGTTTTCTGAAAGACTTTCAAGGCTTGGTGACTTTATGAGACTAGCACCAGAGATGGAACGGCTTATCAGTGGTTCGCTGTTGCGCCTGCGAATGAAATCCCCTTTTTTCGCCACCCTCGCACTGTTTACCCACTTCCTACCCACTCAATTAGTACCCACTGCTGCTACGGATGGTTGGGATATCTTCTTCAATCCCGACTTTTTGCGCTCCCTGCCTCCGGCCCAGGTTGATGGTTTGCTGCTGCATAAAGTGTTGCACGCGGCTCTGTTGCACGTACCGCGCCGGGGTGAGCGGCAACCGGAGCTATGGAATGTTTCTGCCGACATTGTGGTGAATGGGATGATTGCCCAACAGGGGTGCTTTGAACTGCCCCTCAATCCTTTGCGCGACCCAAAACTAGAACACTTGAGTGTGGAGGAAATTTATGAACTTCTGCTGCAACAAAACCCCAATTGCTCTATTTCTCAACCCGACTTGTTAAGTCAGTCCCCTTGTGATGCTTCAGGAGAAGGTGGGTTGGCTATGGGAAAGGGAGAGAGGTGGCAAGAGGCAGAGGGGAAGGCATCTCGCCAGGGAGCAGAGGGGAATTCCCCATTTCAAACAGATAGTGGTAGTCTCGCACAAGCAAAGCAGGCTGCTTTGGAAACTCACTGGCGAGATGCCATGCAGCAAGCCCTTGCGATCGCCCGCTCTACTAACAGTCAGGGGAGCATACCTGCTGGAATGCAGCGGGAACTCAGGGCATTAACCCGAGCTAAATTGGACTGGCGCTCCTACCTTTGGCGCTATCTGGTGCAGACACCTACTGATTTTATGGGATTCGATCGCCGTTTTATTGGTCGCGGCCTCTACTTGGAAGCTCTCCAAGGCGAATCTGTACAAGTTTTTGTAGCTGTGGATACCAGTGGCTCTATAGGAGACCAGCAAATGCAACTGTTCCTTAGTGAAGTTCAGGGGATTCTCAAGGCTTACCCTCACCTAACTTGTGACTTGTACTATGCTGACGCGCAAGCTTACGGGCCTTATTCTCTGGAATCCGATAGCGAGATTCCGCAGCCGATTGGAGGTGGCGGTACGTCTTTCGTTCCCTTTTTTGACCAAGTTAGCGTGAATCGTGACTGGCACAGCAGCGGGGTGTGTGTCTACCTCACCGATGGGTACGGCACCTTTCCACAGGAACCGCCTGTGCTGCCAGTTTTGTGGGTTGTGACTCCGGGAGGTTTGGACTTGGCGCAGTTCCCTTTTGGAGAAACTGTGCAATTGCTGTCAGCTTCTTAGAACTCGCCAATGTTGAAAGTATTTAATAACGCGAGAGGATTGGAAAAATGAACAATGCCCGTGAAGCCGAAGCTAAAAGACTGTTTGAACAGGGTAACGAGCAGTATGAGAGCGATCGATATGAGGCAGCCTTGCCGTTTTTACAAGAGGCGCTGGCTATTTATCGAGAAATTGGCGATCGCCAGGGAGAGGAAAAAGCTCTGCGCCTACTCAAAGATGCTTTATGTGAGCAAGGAAAGTCTTATTCGTCTTTGAAGGACTATGCCAAAGCTGTTGAGTTTCTTCAACAAAGTTTGACCGTTTCCAAAGAAATTGGTGAGTATGAGTACAAGCAGGATGTTTGCGGTTTCTGTAGGCTGGGAAATGTTTATCTAGAATTGGGGGACTATGCCAAGGCCGCTGAGTTCCTGGAACAAAGTGTGACCATAGCTAGGGAAATTGGCGATCGTCGTGAAGAGAAATGCGCTCTGAACAATCTGGGCAATGTTTACAATTCCCAAGAGGAGTATATCAAAGCAATTGATTCTCTTGAGCTAAGTTTACAACTCGAACGAGAGATTGGTAGTGGTCGCGGGCAGGCAGCCTCTTTGAACAATGTGGGCAATGCTTACAATTCTCTGGGGGACTATGCTAAAGCAATTGATTGTTTTCAGGAAAGTTGGGTTATCCTGCGAGACATTGGTTCTCGTGATTGGGAGGGGTATCCTTTAAAAAGTCTGGGAACTGTTTTCAAGTCTTTGGGTGATGATGCTAAGGCAATCGATCGCCTCCAGCAGAGTTTGAACATTGCACGGGAGATTAAAGATCTCGATTTACAAAGATATGCTTTGAGCGGTTTGGGAGATGCTTGCGTGCTCTTGGGCAACTATGCTATGGCAATTGATTACTACCAGCAGCGTTTGAATATTGCACAAGATATTGGCAACCGCTACAAGGAAAGTTGCGCTATTTTAGATCTTGGTAAGGCTTACGATTCTCTGAAAGAATATAACCAGGCAATTAATTGCTACAGGCAGAGCTTAGAGATTGCTAAAGATAGAGGCGATCTTCGTGAGGAGGCTCTAGCTCTGTCCAATCTAGCTAAGGCTTACTTGTCATTAGGTGACTCGGCTAAGACAGTTGAATACTCAAAGCAGTGGTTGGCGATCGTCCGCTCAATTGGTGACACCAAAGGGGAGGAGGAAGTCTTGAGCATTTTGGACAAGGCTCTGGAAGACTACGCCAAAACAATTCAGTAAACCCTGGAGGATTGGAACTATGGAAAATTCTCGCAAAGCCGAAGCCGATCGACTGTTGGAACAGGGTAAAAAGCTGTTTAATAGCTCTCAAGATAGCTCTCAACATAAGGAAACATTACCGCTTTTGCAACAGGCACTGGCTATTTATCGAGAAATTGGCGATCGCCAGGGGCAGGAAACAGCTCTGCACCTGATCGAAGATGCTCTGGACAAGCTAGTAGGTAATTCCGATTCCCAAAAAGACTATGCTAAGGCAGTTGAGTATCTAAAGCTGAGGGTGAGCGTCGCACAAGAAATTGGCGATCGCACTTCAGAGGCCTGTAAGCTATGCTGGCTAGGACAGGCTTACTTGTTTTTATGGGACTATGCCAAGGCGTGTGAATATTTGCAGGAGAGTGTCACAATAGCACAAGAAATTGGTAATCGCTATAAGGAGAAGTGCGCTCTGAGCAAGCTGAATATTGTCTGCTCTCGCTTGGGCGAATATACCAGGGCAATAGAATACAGCGAGCAGAATTTGGCAATCCTGCGTGAGATTGGCGATCGCAGTGATAAAGGGATGGCGCTAATCGGTCTGGGATGGGCTTACACTAATCTGGGTAATCATGCTAGGGCGATTGATTGCTACCAGCAGAGTTTAGATATTGCACAAGAAAATGGCTATCGCCTGCTGGAAGGGTTTGGTCTGTTTAATCTGGGAGGTGCTCTCAGGGATGTCGGTGACTATGCTAGGGCAATTGATTACCCAGAGCAGGGTTTAAGAATCCTGCGGAACATTGGTAATAATCGCGAGGGTGAGGGGTATGCTCTACTGCATCTGGGTAAGGCATACAATTGCCTTGAGGATTATACTAAAGCAATTGAGTGCTACGAGCAGAGTTTAGAGATTGCACGAGAGAATAGCGATCGCTATGAGGAGGGGCGCGTTCTTGGCTATTTGGGCGAGGCTTACAATTCCCTAGGCAATTATACAAAAGCAATTGAATCCTGCCAGCAGAGTTTAGAAATTGCACTCCAGCTTGGGAACCACTACAGGGCAAGCTATGCTCTTTTGAATCTTGGTAAGACTTACGATTCCCTGAAAAAATATAACCAGGCAATTAATTGCTACCAGCAGAGCTTAGACATCGCCAAAGATAGAGGCGATCGTCGCAAGGAGTCTCTGGCTCTGTCCAATCTAGCTAAGGCTTACTTGTCGCTAGGTGACTCGGCTCAGGTAGTTGAATACGCGAAGCAGTGGTTAAATATTGCACGTCAATCAGGCGATAGCGAAGGGGAGGAGATAGCTCTAGACTTTTTGGACAATGCCCTGGAAGAATATGCCAAAACAATTGAGTAAACCCTAGAGGATTGGAAAAATAGAAAATTCTCGCCAAGCCGAAGCTGACAGACTGCTGGAGCAAGTTAATGAGCAGTATGAGAGCGATCGATTTGAACCGGCATTGTCCTTTGTCTGTGAGTTTTATCACCTTCGGAACGACGAAAATGGTCACGATTTTACTGGGGCAGCTTTTCTTAGCCTCAACTCCAGTAATAAAAAATCGGCGACAATCTTGTCAAGATTTTCATTGGTTAAAATTGGGACGTGTACAAAAATACATTTAGTGGCAATTTGCGAATTGTAAATATGCTTTAATGCTCCATAATAAAGAGCCTCACAAACAAACTTGCCAGCATCGTGACTGATTTCAGTGATGCCTAAATCAGTAACTAGCTGTTCGAGATTAACTGTTGTTTTGAGAATGTCTAGATCGCAGCACGCGGATGATTCTACTGTTAATTTTTGCCGGCTTTCGGCCATGCCGCAGCAGATAATGGTGTCGGGTTGGATTTTTTTGATTTGGGCGATCGCCAAATTCGGCGCTTCCTGAAAATCTACGGGCAGTTTCCTCAAAAAAGTCGTGGAATCAGGCAAAGATTGAATTTGAGAAATTTTGGCTAATAAGTCGTCAGAAGAGTTGGATTTGTGATGGGGAAGCCAAGTATCAAATGAGGTGAGCAGGATTTTTTCAGTCATATAATTTGCGGTAAATTAACGCGCATAAAATATTGTTGGTGGGTGGGGGCGGGTTTATGAATCCTCTGGTTTTATAGTAGAGATATGGGTGAACCCGCCCCTACGAGTCTCGGAAATTGAAAATTGAAAATTAATCTTAATAATAACTGCTGACTGCTGACGTTTTGTGCGAAAATAGTGATATTGATAATATAAGGCAAGTAAGTCAATGTCTGTCATCGCAGTAGTGGACTATGACATGGGCAATCTGCACTCGGTCTGTAAAGGCTTGGAAAATGTGGGTGCAGTGCCAAAAATTACGGATTCTCCTGCTATCATCGAGCAGGCTGATGCGGTGGTTTTGCCGGGTGTGGGTTCGTTCGATCCGGCAATGCAGAATTTACGATCGCGCAATTTGATAGAACCGATAACAAGTGCGATCGCCTCGGGTAAACCTTTTTTAGGCATTTGTTTGGGTTTGCAAATCCTGTTTGACAGTTCCGAGGAAGGCGTAGAACCGGGATTGGGCGTCATTGCGGGAAAAGTCCGCAGGTTTCGATCGGAACCGGGGCTGACAATTCCCCATATGGGATGGAATCAATTGGAATTTGCTCAGCCGAATCAGCCGCTGTGGGAAGGTTTACCCTCCGATCCTTGGGTTTATTTCGTGCATTCTTATTATGTCGATCCGGTTGATTTGAAAGTGCGATCGGCAATGGTGACTCACGGCAGTCAAAATGTGACGGCGGCTATTGCTAAAGACAATCTGATGGCGGTGCAGTTTCACCCGGAAAAGTCTTCGAGTACGGGATTGAAAATGCTGTCAAATTTTGTCAGTTTGGTGAGGACAAAAGTAGCGGCTTAGGTAATAGATATTTTGCCTCAGTCCTTTTGAGTGGAACGGGCAAGATGCCCATTCCACAAGAAAAAACTCCACAAGAACAAAAATGTAGTGCGATCGCCCAGTTCGTAGTGCGGACTTCAGTCCGCAAAATAAGAGCGGACTGAAGTCCGCACTACGAACGGAACGAATCTTACTGCGATCAATCCGGACACGATATAAATACCTATCGCTCGATCGCGTATTTCCTCACTACTGGCTGCAACGTGAAAGCGACATTACCGGTGACTGTGATTTTCTCAATTAACGATCGCCATCCCAGAGATTCCAGCGCTTCCATCAAATTCGATGTCGAAACTGGTAGTTTGTTTCCACAGGCGAGAAGTGTAAGGTGCGGATTTATGAGATTGTCGATCGCATCCAACGCATTTTTAATGACGGCGCACCCTATAAATACTTTCTTACTTCTTGCTTCTTCCTTCTTGCTTCTTGCTTCTTACTTCTTGCTTCTTGCTTCTTGCTTCTTGCTTCTTCCTTCTTGCTTCTTCCTTCTACTTATGAGTCTGAGAATCTACGGTAACCGCCAAATTAAAACTCTGCCGGGACTTGCAACTCGCCCGACACCTTCGCGAGTCAGAGAGGCTTTATTTAATATTTGGCAAGGGACGATCGCAGATTGCAGGTGGCTTGACATTTGTACCGGCAGCGGTTCGATGGGTGCAGAGGCTTTGTGTCGCAAAGCTGCGAGTGTTACCGGTATCGAACAGTCGGCGAAAGCTTGTGCAATTATCCGCGAAAACTGGGAGCAAGTAGCAGACTCTTCCCAAACATTCCAAATCCTGCGGGGAAACGCTACGGCGAAATTGGTGGCACTAGCGGGACAGCAGTTCGATCGCATTTATTTCGATCCGCCCTACGCCAGCGACTTGTACGAACCTGTGTTAGATGCGATCGCCAGCCAAGAAATGCTAGCACTTGATGGCGAAATTGCGATCGAACACAGCCCGGAGCGATCGACACAACCGATACCCGGCCTAGAAATTTGCCGCCAGAAAGTATATGGCAACACAGCATTAACCTTCTACAGCCGCAGTTGCTGACAGCCTCCAACGGCATCAGCATCATATCGATCCAAATCATAGCGCAGTGCGATCGGAACGATCCTGCGCGCCCGATCGTAAAAGTTTGTGCTTTGAGTACAATACAAATTTTTCGGAGGAAGGTAAGCTTGGTGCGTAGCTTGTCAAAGCAAGTTCCCCAGGCAATCCCAGAAATAAATCAACTTTACGCTGAAAAAAAGATCTTTCAGTTGTAACATGAACTGCAAAGTGTGAGTGTGAATATTCCTAAAGGAGTGAATATGGTTCAGACACCTTCGCGCCATCGCGGCAACGAGTTTCCGGCTGCTAACTCGGTACAGCCCGTCAAACGCGATACGATTCTGCTGGGAGATAGCGCCCCGCTGCCAAATACAAGACTCTTCGGCACAGACGGCATTCGCGGGAAAGTTGGAGAATTGCTGAATGCACCCCTAGCGCTGCAAATTGGCTTCTGGGCTGGGCAAGTTCTACGCCAAAATACCCCCAACCAGGGCCCTGTGATTTTGGGACAAGATAGCAGGAATTCCAGCGATATGCTAGCAATGGCACTGTCAGCAGGTTTGACAGCCGCCGGTTTGGAAGTGTGGAATTTGGGCTTGTGCCCTACTCCCTGCGTTGCTTATCTGGCAAGTGTTTCGGAGTCTGTCGGCGGAGTGATGATTTCGGCTTCTCACAATCCCCCAGAAGATAACGGGATTAAGTTTTTCGGCCCCAACGGCTCGAAGCTGTCCCAGCATTTGCAGGAACAAATCGAAGCGGGAATCCGGGGGGCTAAGGTTCCGGTTGCTAGCTTGACTTTGGGGCACCACTACTACCGCCCTGAGTTGGTTAAAGATTATGCTGGTTCTCTCTCCAATTCGCTGCAACAGATGAATTTGCGGGGAATGCGGGTGGTTTTGGATCTGGCCTGGGGGGCTGCTGCTGGTTTGGCGCCGGCGGTGTTCGAGCAAATGGGGGCGGAGGTTATCTGTTTGCACAACTCTCCTGATGGATCTCGCATTAATGTTAACTGCGGTTCAACTCATCTCGACAGTTTGCAAGCGGCGGTTTTGGAACACAATGCCGATTTGGGATTTGCTTTTGACGGTGATGCCGATCGAGTTTTGGGTGTTGACAACAAAGGTCGATCGATTGACGGCGATTACATTCTTTATCTGTGGGGCCGTCAATTGCGCGCCTCCGAACAGTTACCGGATAATTTAATTATTTCTACTGTAATGGCTAACCTCGGCTTTGAGCGAGCTTGGGAAGAATTGGGGGGCAAACTAACTAGAACGAATGTGGGAGATCAGCACGTTCATGCTGAAATGCAGCGCACGGGTGCGATGTTGGGTGGCGAACAGTCGGGCCACATTCTTTGTCCGCATTTCGGCATTAGTGGCGACGGTTTGCTGACAGCATTGCATATAGCTTCGCTGGTGCGCGAGTCGGGGGAATCTTTGGCACAATTGGTAAGCGACAGTTTCCAAACTTATCCGCAGTTGCTGCGAAATGTGCGGGTGGACGATCGCGAAAAACGCCTAAAATGGCACGAGTGCGAACCCATGCAACAGGCGATCGATCGTGCTAACACTGCAATGGGAGAACAGGGACGGATTTTGGTTCGCGCTTCTGGCACTGAACCGCTGATCCGAGTTATGGTGGAAGCTGCCAGCGCCGAATTAGCTAATTTCTGGACTGAAAATTTAGTCTTAGCCGTTCAGGAACACATCGCTATCTGAAGGAAGAAGGAAGAGTTGACAGTTGACCGCTTGACAGTTGACAGTTGGAATTCGTCAAGCGTGAAGAAGCCTTCCAAAAGTGTCAACTTAAGTCTGAAATGCTTTGTATCTCTAGTCGATCGCCTCTGGCCAGATCCCCCTCGCATACCCCCTACTCCCCCGGATAGTCGGGGGACTGTCGATCGGACTCTTGTCCCCCCCTCCCACCAGGGGGGCGCCGGGGGGATCGAGACTCTGCTAAAAGCGACATTTATGAAGGATTTTAGCCTTAAGTTGACACCGATTCCCTATAGAGAAACATAGTGAATATTGAAACCACTTTCTCATGCTTATTCCCTCATCCTTATTACTTATAGACTAAACAACTAAATTCTTCTTTCTTCATTTCCCCATTTCGGATTTTATGAACAGCAAATCAATTCAAAATGGGCGGGTGCATCGAATTTCGTTAAAAATTTTAATGGTCGTCATATTAACAACAGGGATATTTTTTCGCTTTACAAACCTCGATCGCAAAGTCTACTCTTTCGACGAATCTATCACCTCGCTGCGAATTTCGGGCTACACCTGGACGGAAATGGTGCAGCAAGATTTTCAAGGCAAAACAATTAGTGTAGAAGATTTGCAGCGAAAATACCAGCACATAAATCATGAAAAAAGCTGGTTCGATACTGTTAAAGGTTTAGCTACAGAAGAACCTCAACTACCACCGCTGTATTTTATTTTAGCCAGATTTTGGGTGCAGTTGTTCGGCCCGCAAGTGGCGACTGTCAGAAGTCTTTCAGCTTGGATTAGTTTGTTAGTTTTCCCCAGCATTTATTGGCTGTGCTGGGAATTATTTCGATCTCCCCCTGCGGGATGGATGGCTGTGACAATCACCGCTGTGTCGCCGTTTCACGTCTTGTACGCGCAAGAGGCAAGACCGTATATGATGTTTGCAGTCCTCGTCTTGCTGTCGAATGCAATTCTGCTGCGGGCGATCGCCCTACAAAAATCTACCGCCGCATATAAATGGAGTAAAGCAGTTTGGTTTATTTACGCGATCGTCCTGACTTTAGGACTGTATTCTAGTTTATTATTTTTCATAGTAATATTCGCCCACAGTATCTATGTAATTATCGCTGAAAAATGCCGTTTTGGCAAGACATTAATTGCTTATTGTCTAGCTTCAGCGACGGCAACAATCATTTTTGCTCCTTGGATTATCGTATTAGTTCATAACTCGCGAAAAATCGAGGCAACAGTAGGATTGCCACACCTTTCCCCGTCGTGGATATCTTCGCTTAAACCTTTAATTATCATCACCTGCCGAAATTTTATCGACACGCATTGGGCGGGCGGAATTATCAACTTGGGTGCGAGCAATATGGCGACAGATTTAATCAGACTGATTGTCACGGTTCTATTGCTGTTAGCGATCGCACATTCAATATCCTTGCTCTGTCGCTCCACTCCCAAACGAGTTTGGCTGTTTGTATTGACAGCGATCGCAATTACAGCGATAGTATTGATAGCAGTGGGAGGCGTTGCAGATCGCTATCTAGTTCCCTATATTTTAGGAATCCAGGTAGCTGTTGCTTACCTATTCACCGATAAAATTGCCACCCCCACCAATCCCCGACAACAAAAGCTGTGGCAGCTCGGTTTAATAGTGCTAATATCGAGTGAAATATTGTCTTGTGCCGTCAGCTCGCAGTCGGAACTTTGGTGGAACAAGTATCCTTCTAGCACCAAATACAATCCCCAAGTAGCCGCGATTGTCAATCAAGCCCAAAAACCTTTAGTAATTAGTCAAGGAGGCAACAACATCACAGGAAAAATACTGTCGGTTAGCTATCTGCTGAAGCCACAAGTAGAGCTTTTGCTGGCAGTTAAACCCGAGCAAGTCAAAATTCCTGACGGTTTTAGCGATGTATTTCTCTACCGCAGCACCGAGCTATTGAAATTTGAACTAGAAAAAGTGCAAAAATATAAAATCACACCTATTTATAAACCGGGCGATGTCTGGCTTTGGCGTATAGAGAAATAATTCAAGTGGCAACTGCGAATGATGATTTCTGTTGTGATACCTACCTACAACCGCGAGCAACCCCTGCGAGAGACATTGGCTGACGCGATTCGGCAAAATTACCCAAATTTTGAAGTGCTGGTAATCGATCAAACTCGCACCCACGAATCGGAAACTCAAGTTTATTTAGAGGAATTGGCAAATGCTGGTAAAATTAGGTGGTTTCGGGTAGATTGGGCGAGTTTGCCGGCAGCTCGAAATTATGCAGTGCGGCGCGCAGTGGGAGAGATTATTTTATTTATTGATGATGATGTACAATTGCCAGATGGTTTTTTAGCGGCTCACGCTGGCAATTATTTAGAAAAACCGGATGTGGGATGTGTGGCGGGTAGGGTTTTTGACAGAATGAAACTGGGTAATTCTGGAGGCGATTTGACGATCGACTTTTTGCCCCCAGAAGCAATGGATGCCGGCATTGCTTGGTATTTTATCGATTTGGTGCATACCGTCCAACCGCAGCAGGTACTATCGGCTAGAGGCTGCAATATGTCGTTTCGCTCCTCAGTTTTTGCTGAGTGGGGTTTGACGTTTGACGAGCGGTTTGTCGGGAGTGCGGTGCGGGAGGAGTCGGATTTTTGTTTGAGATTGCGATCGACTAACATGAAAATTTGGTACGATCCCAGTGCTTGTTTAGTTCACTTGGGGGAAGAAAGCGGCGGATGTCACGATGTCAGTACGCGATCGATCGAATATCAAATCACATTTTATCACAACCACTTCCTGATGGGATTGAAAAATTTAACAGCCTTTCAATGCCTGCGATTTTTCGCCAAACTCTTTGACTGTCACGTTTTGGGGAAGCCACCTTGTCATAAAAGCCGATCGCCCCTTAAAATCATCATTCGACTTACTTTTTATATCCTCGGCTCCCTTAGCGCCCTCAATACACTCATCAAATCCCTATGGAACGACGGACAAGTTTACACTCGTCAAGATAACATTAAATAATTACAATTACAATTCCCAATTACAATTCCCAATTACAATTCCCAATTACAATTCCCAATTACAATAGACCTCTTGCATAAATCTTTGATTAATACAGGAACCGCAGATGAAAAGCAGATGAACACAGATAGACGCAGATAGTTTCAAGATAATTTGTGACTTTTGCAAGAGGTCTAATTACCAATTACAATCCCCCCATGCCCCATGCCCCATGCCCCATGCCCACCCTTCGACTTCGCGAGCGGGCAAGATGCCCCATTCCCCATTCCCCATGCCCCATTCCCCATGCCCCATTCCCAATGACTGAACAATGAGAATCTTGGTTGTTAGCCACACCTATATAGTTGACATCAATCGGGAAAAATTCAAAATATTAGCACACCTCCAACCCGATATTGAAGTAACAGTTGTAGTCCCGCGACGCTGGAAACCCGGAGGCGTACAAAATCAAATTATAGAAACGCAATTCAGTCAAGAAGGGTCATTCAAAGTAGTTCCCCTCTCAAATTTCAGCCAAAACAATCAAGGATTGCTAACATTTGGTATCGATCTAATTAGAGTTTTGCAGGAATTTAAACCGCAGATTATCCAAGTCGAACAAGGTTCTAAATCCCTAGCCTACACCCAGTTAATTTTACTCAATAAATTGCTCAAACTCAAAGCAAAAAATATATTATTTACCTGGTGGAACCTATCTTATGAATTGAAATGGCCTATTTCTCTATTAGAAAATTGCAATCTTCATAACACCGACGGAATTATTGCCGGCAACCTAGACGGAGCTAAAATTTTGCACCAGCGGGGCTACACAGGTGCGATGGAAGTAATGCCGCAACTCGGAGTAGATGAAACTTTATTTTTGCCTACTGGTAAAGACGCTGATTTCTGTCGCAAATTCGGTATTGAACCGACCGATTTTGTGGTAGGATTTGTAGGGCGATTTGTCGAAGAAAAAGGACTGCTAACTTTAGCTGAATCATTGGCAGGGTTGAAGAAACTCCCTTGGAAGTGGCTGTTAGTAGGACAAGGAAAATTGCGATCGCACTTGGAAGAAAAATGTAGAGAATGGGGCATCAGCGACCGAATAATCTGGGTAGAAAGCGTTTCCCATGAGGCAATACCCCCCTACATTAACCTCATGAACTGTTTGGTATTGCCCTCGCAAACCAGCTATAAATTCAAAACTTTGACTGCTGTGGGTTGGAAAGAACAATTCGGTCATGTTTTAATTGAAGCGATGGCCTGTAAAATTCCAGTTATCGGTTCCGACTGCGGCGAAATTCCCCATGTCATCGGCGATGCGGGGTTAGTCTTCCCGGAGGGAAATGCAGGGGTTTTGCGCGATTGTTTGCAGAAATTGATGGAACGGCCGGAGTTGGCTGCTGATTTGGGCGATCGGGGTTATCATAGAGCCATGAGTAATTATACAAATCAAGCTTTAGCAGAGCAGTTATTGGACTTTTACAAAGAATTATTATAACTTTTAAGTAAATCGACCTAATTAAACGTAAAATACAGCTCCCATCGCCCTCAAGCTTGCTGTATATGTATTATTCCTGTTTTCGCAACCATAACTCAAGCCTTCTTCCGACTTCACGCTTGACGAATTCCTGATGACGGCCCGACGGCAGGACTACTGACTACTGACTACTGACGAATTCCTTCTTCCTGATGACTACTGACTACTGACTACTGACCTCTAATTAGCAGTATAATGCAAGTGTCAAATAAAAACTGTGGTAAATGTCTATTCCTTCCGACATACGACCCTTGGTTGACGAACTCTACCAGGTACTAGACGATACAGATCGCCAAGCAACGCAGGGACTTTTTGCACTGAGAAGATCCCTGTCTCTTTTTCCCGAAAATGAAATACTGATGCAATACTTTTCTGCGATCAGTAATTTTCAATTCTGCGTAGCAGGTACTCGCTTACAAGCAGAGAACATTGTGAGCAATATTTTGCTGGCTGATGTACCAGATGAAGATGTTCAAAAAGCAGGAGATTATTTAGCAGCTTTGCTACATATGGCTCCAGAAGTTAAAATCGCGATCGAACAAGTAATTGAAAAATTAGAGGTATTGCCATGAAACAATTACCAGATGAAAGCCTGCTCTTAGAAATCCTGGAAATTGTGAAAGCCGCTGAAGCCAAAGCCAGTGAAATGTATGATTTTTCTAAGAAAGTATCTCACAATACCCAAGTTACAGCAACAAAGAGAGAAGAAGCTGAACAGCTAGGCGGGCAGCCTTTTCCAGATAATTAAATTTGTAATGGGAAATGTTGGTATTTTGATTTAAAGAACTAGCCCCATGCGAATTATCCATATTATCCCTTCAATTTCTATCGTCTACGGCGGCCCGAGTCAAATGGTACTGGGACTTTCTGCCGCCCTCGCTTCCCAAGGCATTGATGTTACAATTATCACCACAAATGTGCACGGCGCACGCGATCGGTATAAGTAGCGGGTCAAACACTTTTTGGGTAAGCCTAGAATCGGATGTATGTACTATCAAAATCCCCGACTAATCAGGAATAAAACTGTTCAGTTCTTCCACTAGCAGATGCACCGTTGTCGAAGGATTATCACTTTCAGGATTAGGGCGATCGTATTCCAACAACAGCCGTTTTGCGTGTTTAATCGCATCCTGTTGTTTGTTTTTCAGTTCCTCGTAAATCGTCTCGCTGTTTTTCTGATACTCGTGTCCGAGCAACTTCGTCAACCTATTTTGATAATCCTTGCGAGAAATTCCAGTATTATAAAAATAGAAGTGTAGTAAATACCAAAGTTCAAAAGCATCATTGGAGTACGCTACTTTAATGCCGTTATTTTTGGCAATAGTCATAGCATTAAAATTTGGCGCGTCCTTAGAATTTTTACCGTTAATATCGCGATCGAAGACACACCAAAATCGATCGCTTTCGTCGTATTCTGAGTCATTTTTTAACTCAATAGCTTTTTCTACTAAACTATTCGTGTTTTTCCCTTCTCCCTTGAGATCAAGCTTGATTACCTTTGTGTCTACCGGGAAACTTCTAAAATAGTTTGGTTCGGTTTTTTCACCTTCGCAAACGATTAAAAACCATCTTCTATTTTTAACTTTTCTCTTATAGTAATCAATAGTTCTTCGGGACGAACTTTTTTTAGTCATAAAGTTCACCTAGAAGTTCTTTAAAATTACCAATAAAAGGGATAGCGCCATACTTCCCGATGATATAATCGCGCTCAAATGAGGCATTTTTTTCTACTTTATACTCTACTAAAGAGTACAAATCAGTAGCGCCCTTGTTGTCTTTCTCGGTAAACCATATTTGAGCTCGGCGAAAAGTCTTGCTGCTGAGCAGATTTGTGTCGTGTGTCGTGAATATAAGCTGTGCGTTGTAGAGATTAGTCTCGTTAGAATTGAATAAACAGATTAATTCACGAGTAATCAACGGATGAAGTCGGGCATCAAGTTCATCTATTAATAAAATCTTTCCTGTCCTCAAAATATCGAGAAGCAGCCCTGCTAATGCAAACAATTTGTTTGTTCCCTCAGACTCATGCTTTTCGATATCGAATATTTCTATAGCAGCCTGCTTACCATCAGCATCATATTTCCGATGAACTGTTTTCACGGCTGGTTTAATTTCAGAATTAGGATATAAACTACCGTATGAACTACTATATAAGGCGGTTTTCTGGGAAATAAATACAGGTTTATTTGTGATTTGGATATCAGCAATACCCAAGTCTAATTTTTTGATGAATTCAATAATATCATGCCTGTGGCGATCGTTCTCAAAAGACTCTAAAGTTTCCTTGCGGTATTGCCTATCTTCCAAGCCTGATATCAATTGCAAAGTTTTACTGAACCACAGCAGAATTTTGCCATAAAGTTTACCATTAAATTGTGCGACAACAGAAAGAAATAAAGCATTGCTTCTAGTTTGATCGCTAATGCCTTGCCCTTCCGGGAAATCATCTAATATAAAATTGTCAAAATCCCGTTCAAAAAGCATTTTTTCTGAATCTTCATCACTTTGAAACAACCACTCAGCAACAACCTGTTCAGAATTAATCTCAAAACCATATCTAAAATTTTTGCCTTCTAGCAAGAAAACTATTTCAAAGAAAAATGGCTCTTTTTCTGTCTCTGTGCTTAGCCTGAATGCTTCAATATCGATCGCCTCTGAAACTTGCGTTTCTTTGGATGAGTTGAGGACAAACCACTTCATAAAGTTAACAGCAGCAACAAGATTGCTTTTCCCGCTGGCATTGGCTCCATAAATAGCAGCACTTTTTAGCAATTTTAATCTATGATTGATTTCAAATACATTACTTCGAGACTGGCATTGCTTTTAAAGTAGGGATCGTTCAATCCTGCTCGGGCATCCCGCGTCCTTCCCTCATAGTTGTGGCTCCACCAAGCCTCATCCAAGCTTGACTACTCAAAGATTCATTGCTAGCGATCGGAGCATAATTAGGGGTAAGACCCCTAATTATGCCCCGATCGCTGTTGGATTTCTTTGCTGCATATGGGTTTGAGTAGAAGCTACCGACACGGTGGAGCGATCGCAACAAACTAGAGGGTTTCACCCCTCACTATCCCCCGATCGCTCTTTGATTGCCTTGCTGCGTATGGATTTGAGCTTTCACAGGGCCCAGCGATCGCCCCCGATCGGGAATTGCTCTGGCGCGTACTGGTTGCGAGCGTTTTTTTCAAAGATGGTGTCTAGTTGCTCGTTGCTAAAGACACGTTCCATCAGACCTCGTACCATGATACTGAGCGGACTGTGTTAGACAAAGCTGTCAAAGATAGCATTTAACATTGATTCCCTCGCCTGAGTACCTGCTGTGTGGTTCGCATTTAGGCTGCCACCAACCTGAAGAAGTCGATCTATACAACTATACTTGCAACCGTTGCAGCCAACGGCAACGGCCGCAGTGTATCAGTTTCATCGCCCTCGCTTTCAAGCTTGTTTGCGGTACGACCTTTGCCGTTCGGAATTAACGTAAAAGTGGCGTTTTAAAAGAGGACGGCTGACGCGGGCTGGGTGCACCGAAGCGCACTGTACGGATAGTGTATGTCCGTCGGTCTTGACTTGGTTAACCGATCCTTACCTGTTGACAAACCCCATAACGGATGCAACAAGGGGACTCCCGTTATATACAGAAGTATTAGCGGGAGACGAATTCTTGCAAAACTAATAAAAGCACGGCAACTTTTAAGTAATTAATGTTATACTAATAGTATATTTGTAGGTAAATATGCGATTAACTTACCAGTAGAAGATTAAGCCAAGTTTAGAACAGCAGGCAGTAATGTTTGACTGGTTAGAATTGTTGCGCCGGCATCGTAACTGGGTATTAGGTAATCGCTTTGATTGGCTAAACCGCACCAGATATCAGGTTGACCGTTGCTCTATTATTTCTGAGCTGTGGGGGAGAGATACCAAAATTTAAACCAACCTTTTAGAACGAATCAGCCCAACTTAAGCAAACTAAAAAGCTGTTTCCAGCCTACAAAAATATTTACCACGAAATCCAGCAATAAAATCTCAAGCGGGTCGATAAAGCTTGGTCGCGGTGGTTAGTACCAGACTCGAACGGGAACCGAGGCGGACGCCCCAAGTTCAAGAAAAGTGGCTCGTTGCGCTCGTTCACATTCTCGCGAGTCAATCATCCTAAAGCTGTCTGTTTTCTTGAAGGTGAGGTGTTGAGAATCAAGAGACTGGGAATAATACCAGTAAATCTGCATCGCCCTATCCCGCAAGGGTTTGAGATCAAAACGGCAACAATTATTTGTCAAGCAGATGGCTGGTATATAAGTTTTAGCCTGCTCGATAATTCAGTACCAAATCCTTTACCTATAGATGCAGTTGAGGATGTTGTTGGTGTAGATGTCGGGCTCAAAGAATTCCTTACTACTTCAAATGGTCAGACTGTACCAATTCAACAGCACTATCGGAAAACACAAACACATTTAGCCCGTCAGCAACGACAGGTATCGCGTAAAAAGCTGGGGTCAAATGCTTGGAAGCAGCAGCAAAATAAAGTAGCCCGGATTCACCAGAGGATAGCCCGCCAACGTCAAGATTTCCACTACAAGACTGCTTATCAGTTAACGAGGAAATACGACTTAATTGCAGTAGAAGACCTCAAGGTAAAGAACCTTGCCCGTAACTCAAAACTAGCAAAATCAATCTATGATGCTGCGTGGAGTGCGTTCATTAACCTACTGGAATCAGTGGCAGTAAAATGCGGAGTTCGTGTTGTTAAAGTTGCGCCGCACAATACATCGCAGAATTGCTCTGGTTGTGGGGTAAAGGTTCCCAAAACCTTATCAGTTCGGACTCATCAATGTCCGAGCTGTGGATTAATTTTAGACCGTGATGAAAATGCTGCGGTCAATATATTAAATAAAGCGTTACAGGCGGTGGGTCACATCGTTTCTGCGGGTGGAGGTCAAGGGGATACCCAACCTGTGAAGCCTGAAGCCTGGGGTTGGGATGGCGTGCAGCTATCTCTATTCTAGGAAACTCCCGTTATACTCTTACGAGTATAACGGGAGAAAACGTCACAACGAGGCAAAGCCGCATGAAAATAGGAGTCTTTATGATGCCGGGTCATCCACCAGGTCGGGACTATGCAGAAGGACACTATCACAATCTTGATTATCTCGAATTCCTCGACAAAGCAGGCTGTCGCGAAGCATGGATTGGCGAACATTACACGGTGAGAATGGAGCCGCTTCCTTCTCCCGATTTGCTGATTGCCCAGGCAATTTTGCAAACTCAAAATTTGATTTTGTGTACCGGAGCTTTTTTGTTACCGTATCACCATCCGGCTGAGTTGGCGCACCGCATTGCATGGCTCGATCGCATTTCCAGAGGCCGCTTAATCGTGGGCATCGGTGCCGGCGGCGTCCCAACAGACTGGGCGATGTTCGACGTAGACGGTATGGCAGGTCAAAATCGCGAAATGACCGAAGAATCCCTGGAAATTATGCTCAAACTCTGGCAGAGTTCCGAACCCTTCGAGTATCGAGGCAAGTTCTGGGTGGTGCGCCGCCCCGAACCTGATTTGGACGGGGTGTTCAATTTTCATCTCACGCCGCACCAGCAACCTTATCCGCCGATTGCCGTGGCCGGTTTCAGCCCGAAGTCTCCGAGTTTGCATTGGTCCGGTCTCAGAGGTTTTATCCCCGTCAGCATCTCCTACAGCGATACTTATTTAGCCAGTCAGTGGGACGCTTACTCTCTGGGTGCTGCTGCTGCTAACCGGATACCTTTGCGCAGCAATTGGCGCGTGGGACGCGACATCTACATTGCCTCTAGCGAGAGTGAGGCATGGGAAAAGACGGTAAACGGATCGATGGGAGATTTTTACCGCAATTATTTCTTGCCATTTTTCAAAAAATTGGGTGCGCTTTCAGCTTGCAAGCACCATCCAGACGTAGCGGACTCGGATGTCACGGTTGAGTATTTAGCAAAGCACTGCTGGATCGTCGGGACTCCGGAGACCGTGACTGACAAAATTGGGGAAATGCTGCAATCTTCTGGCGGTTTTGGAACGCTGCTGGCGATTTCCTACGACCACTTGGACAACCTGCAAGGTTGGCGCGAATCCATATCGGCTTTGACAACTGAAGTTGCACCGAAGTTCGAGTCTGTCTAACAGACCTCTGGCTTGACACTCACCGCCCGATCCGGGACGGTGATTCTTCGGTTAGGGAAGAAACTGTTGCTCTGACTTATACCAATTTAATGTGAAGCTGCATAGAATATATGCAAGCTGAAAATAGAGCGCAGAGCCAAGAGACGATCGCGCTGACCCGCTATTGTACGCAGCCTCATACAAAATTAGTATAAGGTGCAAATCTTCTGGCAATTTTTTATATAAAAAAAACACAACCAGCTACCGCAACTAAGACCAAGGGCTAATCATGCGAATCCTTCAAATTATCCCTTCAATTTCTCTCGTCTACGGCGGCCCAAGTCAAATGGTATTGGGGCTTTCTGCCGCCCTCGCTTCTCAAGGTATTGATGTCACAATTATCACCACTAATTGTAACGGAGATATCGGTCAAGATCCTTTAGATGTGCCCTTAAATCTACCAATCAAACAAAACGGCTATGAGATTATTTATTTCCGCTGTTCTCCGTTTCGCAGATATAAGTTTTCTCTGAGTTTATTGCAGTGGTTGAATGAAAATGCGCGGCAATTTAACCTCGCTCACATTCACGCTTTGTTCTCGCCAGTAACTACTTTCGCCGCGACAATTGCCAGATATCACAAGTTACCGTATATTATCCGGCCCTGCGGTATGCTTGACCCCGCAGATTTGCAGAAAAAAAAGTTCTTGAAACAGATTTATGCGGCAATCTTAGAACGCCCTAATTTAGCAGGTGCGGCAGCAATTCATTTCACTAGCAAACAAGAAGCTAAAATTTCAGAAAGGTTTGGTTTGGATAGCACAGGCAAGATGCCTGTGCCACAAGAAGATTTTACAGGCAAGATGCCTGTGCCACAAGATTTGATAATTCCATTGGGGGTGACGGCAGATATTTACCCTGAAATATTGCCTGATTCGGAAATACCAATCATATTATTTATGTCGCGAATCGAACCCAAAAAAGGATTAGAATTGCTAATTACTGCGCTGGAAAGTATTTTAGCAGATGGTATAAAATTTAACTTTATTTTAGCAGGTTCTAATCCCCAAGATGCCGATTACGAAACCCAAATTAAACTCCAAATAAAAAAATTAAGTTTAGAACAATTTACAACAATAACGGGTTTTGTTAGCGGTGATTTAAAAGCTGAACTGTTGAGAAAAGCTGACTTATTTGTGTTGCCTTCTTATTACGAAAACTTCGGGATTGCTGTAGCAGAAGCGATGGCTGCGGGTGTACCTGTGGTTATTTCCGATCGCGTTTACATCTGGGAAGACATCCAGCAAGCGGAGGCGGGTTGGGTGGTGCCTCTGGAGGTAGGGGATCTCGCCCGTGCGATCGAATCAGCCCTCCTCGCACCACAGGAAAGGCAGCGCAGGGGCTTTAACGCGCAAGCTTATGCTAAAAAGTATTATAACTGGGAGAATCTCGCCCGACAAACCATCGATGCTTACCAGCACATTTTGGTATCTATGAACCAATCCTAAATGATTCATGAAGATTTGTAGGGGTAGTGCCCCGCCGTGCCTACCCCCGGGCAACCACAGGGGGATTGCCCCTACAACAATTACACAAATGATTTAGGATCGCTAATTGCTATTTCAGCTACAATACTTGTCAACAAAACTCTTTAATCCAGCTTGATATCCTGCTCCTACCGCCTGAAATCTCCACTCTCCATTCTTTCTATACAAACGACCAAATTCTAGAGCCGTTTCTCGCGTAAAAGTCTCTGTTAATTCATACCGAACGAGTTCGATTCCGGTATCCAAATTGACAATTTTGATAAAACTATTTCTGATATTGCTAAAAGTTGCATTAATTTTATCTGCTTCGTGAATAGTGACAACAAAAGTTATTTCCACAATTTCCGGATTAACTTTTTCTAAGATAACGCCGTAAATAGTCTTATTTTCTTTACCTGGGTTGTTTGCCGGAATCGATTGCAGTACGGAACCGTCAGAGGATTGCAGATTATTGTAAAAGATAAAATATTTATCGTTAGGTAATTTGCCGTCAGCACCTAGCATAAACGCAGAAACATCAATGTCGTAGCTTTGTCCTGCCTCTGTCACCTGCCAACCGAGGGCGAGCGCCATTTTTTTTAAATCCGGCGCTTCTTGAGAGAGATTAAATCTCTCTCCCTTACTTAATTGCATTGCCATCTGCTTATTTGTCAAACATAAAATTTTATCTTGCTTATTTTAATATTAAGTGGCACGATAAGTTTTCGTCTTTAATAAAATTTAATATTTTGATGAGAGTCGCGGGCTTGATTAAAAATATGTACTGCCATTATCCGAATTATTCGAGATTTACTGGCATAGAATTACGCAAGTAAAAACCGGGTTAGATCTAAAACCCGGTTTTTATAATTGAACTTAATTTGACATTACTTTTCAGCATTTTCGGAACTAGGTGGGAGGGTAACGAAATTGCCAAAAGCTCCAACCGTTTGATAGCTTTTTTTACCCAGTTGAGTTGTGTAAACGCTGACAACGCCTAAGTTCTGACGTTCCGTTGTATTGTCGAGCAAGTGTTCGATCGATCCGCGCTGCGAAGTCAGCAAATTTTTGCAACTCCCGATCAGAGTCTCTGCAACCCCGCTCAAAGCTTTAGGTACGCGAGAATCCTTGCACACAGTGCTTTCCAACTCGGTTTGGAGCACGCCGGAAGCATAAGTTAGGTATTTATCTCTCGGAGGATTTGTAAATGCCATCCCGGCGGCTAGCACGCTTAGGGCGATCGCAACTTTTCCGACATTGCCGAAAAAATTAGAAGTTGGCTTGTGAGTATTCATTGGTTTATCAATAATCATTTTTTTTCCTAGCCCGATTGAGTTATAAGCTTATCTAGATTTAAACTACACCTTCTGAGAAACAGATTTCAGAAAAGAGAGGACAGTTTTGAGATTGGAGGCGAGTTGCGAGTGCAAGCTCTGGCTATTGAGAACGATCGCACTCAAATATAATTCCGAGGTAGCGGGATGGGAGATCCGCAGCCTGTCTTCCTTTTACTTTCCTCCCTCCCCCAAATCCGGTAAATTTTCAAAGACTTACGCAAACAGTGGTTGAAGGCGCTAATTACAGCCGCAAGGTACTTGCGGCACATCCTAAACTTATTTTTGCTTAGATTTTTGTCGATCGATCTCCCGCTGCAATTCTTCAATCTGACGGCGCAAAGCCTCCGCCTCGCTGTTAGATGCTTGAGACTTCACATCAACCGCACCCTCAGCTACAGCCCGCTTGTAGTTACCCAGCTTAATTTGCCGATATTCCTCGGAAGTCGCCCAATCTCGCAAATAGCGCAGCCTTTCCACCGGGAAAGGGTGACTCAGCATCACGCCTTGGCCGCCGTTGTAAAGTAAAAATTTATACACTTGATTGAGATTGTCGCGATCGAGATCTTGATAGTTGTCAGACTGGCGGATAAATTCTTGCAAACTGCATTGGTCAGCATATTTACTGCTAACTCCCGAAAGTTTCATCATCGTCTTCATCACACAATTCAAATCATCTGTCACCAACAAAGCCGCCCGATCCGCAGATAATTCAGCCTTCCGCCGCCACTCATAAAAAGCGAAAATTAAACCGCTGCCGACAATATTGCCCAGTCCAAAAGTCATCTCGCCAATTGTCGATGCGATGCTCATCGCCCACATCGCCATTTGATTTAAAGTTGGATGACCGCATTTGATGTGTCCCAACTCGTGAGCCAGAACTACTTTGATTTCCGACTCATCCAACAAATCTAAAAGACCTGTGTTTAAGACTATATATGGTTGATTTTTTCCGAGAGCATAGCTGTTAACAGCGGGATTCTGAGACACAAACAAACCCGGTTCTGGAAAAATATCTAAATCCTGCACGCACTCTCGAAAAATATGATAAATGCTAGCATATTGGCGCGGCCCGACTTGTATGCTATTTCCCATGAGGTAAACGAATTGCGGTCGTTCGTAGACAAATTCTACAAATTTGCTGGCAATTAAGTCAAATCCCGGTACGCTACGCAATGCGGCCTCGGCTTGGCGATCGAGGGGATGCTGAAAAGCTTCGCTAGAAATTCCTGTATAAGTAGGCATAGTTGTTGCAAAAGTTACATTCAAGATATCAGTATTGCCGATCGCTGCGGTTGCTACCTGGCGCCTGACTTATCAATATTATCTCTTGTGGAACAGGCATCTTGCCTGTTCAAATTAGCGTTAAAATGGTTTTTCAGCGGCAGGTGCGATCGACAAAAATCTGGCAAAGTGCCTCTGTATCGCCTCACTCAACAATTTGGAACGTGCAAAAATGGCTATCCTGCGACACGAAAACGGTACAACCTACACTCAACTTAGCGATATTACCCGCGAACTGGCTCCCTTAAACATTCAACTCAACCGCTGGCCCGTGGGTGAGGGCCCAGAAATTCAAAATTTGTTAGCCAAAGATGCCCTCAGCGACAGCGAAAAAGAGCAAGTGCTGCAAGCCCTCGACGGCTACTTCCAACAACTCCAGGAAACCGCAGGCTATCAATCCCGCGACTTAATCGTACTGCATCCAGACATTCCCAACCTCGACACCTTGCTGTCGAAATTCAGTAAGTGTCACATCCACGCCGACGATGAAGTGCGCTATATCGTAGCAGGCGAGGGAATTTTCGGCTTCGTGCGGCCAGATGGTAGCCAAGTCGAACTTACGGTACAGCCGGAAGAATTTATCAACGTCCCGGCGAATACAGAACACTGGTTTTATTTGACTGCGACTCGGAAAATTAAAGCTGTGCGATATTTTACCACGACTGAAGGCTGGACGCCGGAATATACGGATACGGAAATTCGTTTCCGCTTAGCTGTGGCGTAACAAGGTTCGTAATAATATTTGTAGGGTGTGTCGCCTGCGAAAAATCCCTAAATTCTACCTACAATCTCATGGCGACGCACCTTACGCATGACCCATTAAAGTTGAATTGCATAAGTCTTTGATTGATACATAAACCGCAGATTTAAGGCAGACAAACACAGATAAACGCAGATAATTGAAGGAATTGAAAGCTTGCACATGGAATGCAAGCCTATTGAAGATATCAGGTGCGTCGCTATCAGATTGTCGATTTTTATTCAGAGATTTTTAATGGCGACGCACCCTACAGCTTGAGTTTGCAAATTCGACTCTTCAACCAAGACCAGCATTGTTCAATATACTCAAAGCAACCGCCTCCGCTACCTTAATCCCATCAATCCCCGCCGACAGGATTCCACCCGCATATCCCGCACCTTCCCCAGCCGGATAAAGGCCTTCTGTATTTAAACTTTGATAATCCTCCTTGCGCTTAATCCGAATTGGTGAAGAAGTGCGCGTTTCTACACCAGTTAAAACCGCATCATCCATCGCAAATCCTTTAATCTGTTTGTCAAAAGCCGGAAGTGCTTCGCGGATAGCTGCGATCGCAAAATCCGGCAAACTTGCGCTCAAATCAGTCATCACAACACCCGGCGTATAAGAAGGCTGCACAGCACCTAGGGCCGTGGAAGGGCGATTCGCCAAAAAATCACCTACAAGCTGTCCGGGGGCGTTGTAAGTGCTACCTCCTAACTCAAATGCCCGTTCTTCTAGGCGGCGTTGAAACTCAATTCCCGCTAGCGGATGACCGGGATAATCCTCCGGCGTAATACCCACCACAATCCCGCTGTTAGCATTGCGTTCATTGCGAGAATATTGACTCATCCCATTCGTCACCAGTCGCCCCGGTTCCGAGGCCGCCGCCACTACCAAACCGCCGGGACACATACAAAAACTGTACACAGAACGATTATTTTGGCAATGGTGAACCAATTTGTAATCGGCGGCACCCAAAAGCTTGTGGCTCGCCCGATCGCCAAAACGACAGCGATCGATTAGCTTCTGCGGATGTTCTACCCGAAAACCAATCGAAAAAGGTTTAGCCTCGATGTAAACTCCGCGCGAGAACAGCATTTGAAAAGTATCGCGGGCGCTGTGTCCCACCGCCAGAACTATATAATTACTAGCAATATATTCTCCGCTGGCGGTGGTAATTCCCTGCACTTTGCCATTTTCGATGTGGATATCTTCGACACGAGTTTGAAACCGAATCTCTCCGCCCAATGATTCAATTTTTGCCCGCATATTTTGGACAATTCCCACCAGTTTTAATGTCCCAATATGCGGTTTATTAATATATAAAATTTCCCGTGAAGCTCCCGCATTCACAAGTTCTGTCAGCACCTTGCGCCCGTAATGCTGAGGATCTTTAACTTGACTGTAGAGTTTGCCGTCGGAAAAAGTTCCCGCACCACCTTCGCCAAACTGCGCGTTAGATTCGGGATTGAATGCTGATTTTTGTTTCCAAAATCCAAAGGTATCAGCGGTGCGATCGCGCACAGCTTTCCCCCGTTCCAACAGGATAGGGCGAAACCCCATTTGTGCCAGCATCAGCCCTGCAAACATCCCGCACGGCCCCGTACCGATCACAATGGGGCGAACCGTCAAATTGCTGGGGGCTTGGGCGACGTTGCGATAACTCATGTCTGGCGTTACCAGCACATGAGGGTCTTTTTTGAGGCGTTGGAGAAGTTGCTTTTCCTGTGTTGTCTCCACATCCACAATGTAGACAAGGACAATTTCTGCTTTTTTGCGAGCATCGTAGCTGCGCTTGAAGATGGTATAGCTGAGCAATTCTGCGGGGGGAATTTGCAGCTTTTTGAGAATGGCGCTGGCGATCGCATCTTCAGGATGATCTAAGGGAAGTTTGATTTCGGTTATTCGTAACATATATATAAATTCTCAAGTGAGTGGGGAATTGGGCAAACAGGGCATGGGGCATGGGGCATGGGGAATTGGGGATGGGGAATTGGGCATGGGGCATGGGGCATGGGGCATGGGGAATTGGGAATTGGCAAAACAGGGAATTGGGAATTGGCAAAATAGGGAATTGGGAATTGGCAAAATAGGGAATTGGGAATTGGGAATTGGGAATGGGGAATGGGGAATGGGGAATTGGTAATGGGGAATTGGTAAAACAGGGAATTGGTAATTGGTAATTGGTAATTGGTAATTGGGAATTGGTAATTGGTAATTGGTAAAACAGGGAATTGGGAATTGGGAATTGGTAATTGGGAATTGGGAATTGGGAATTGGTAATTGGTAAAACGACTGGCGAGTAGCTTATGAAACTCGATCGCAGCCATAAGGTCATCTGGCTGAGAAAGGCGATTTTTGGGCGATCGCCACTTAATTGTAAATTTTAGATTTTAGATTCCATAATTGCAGAAGCGTTATAATAAACAAAAAATTAAGTTTTGTAAAGACCCTTGACTGCAACATTCACACCCAAAAACAGCCAAACCTGGCACGCTCTCAACCCCCTGTGGGAAGGAGCAGAAGACGCAGTACAGAAGGGTTTACCCCACACGAAGCTAGCACCGGCATGGCAAATACTGCTCTTAGGCGACGGTTCCCCTACCCGTCACCTGCAACTGTTGACAGGGGAGCCCACAGAAGTAGATGTGATCGATATGTCCTTGGTGGGTGAAGATGCAGACGGCGCGCCACCGCAAATTGTCGCGGTTCCAGGGCCGCGACTGCGCCGTCAAGTGTGGCTGCGTACAGCTTCGGGACAGCGCCTCGCCTACGCGACTTCTTGGTGGGAAGCGAGTCACGTAGATGAATATTTAGAAAATAAATCTTTGCCAATTTGGGCAAGTTTAGCGCGCCTGCGGACTGAATTGTATCGCGACGTGCAAGGCATTTATTGCGGTGAGTCGGTGGCTTTGGAGTCGGCTTTTCAACAGTCGGGGCCTTTTTGGGGGCGACACTATTTATTTTGGCATCACGGAAAGCCGCTGACGCTGATTTATGAGGTGTTTTCGCCTTATTTAACTAAGTATTTGGGCCCGATGGAGTTGTAATATTGTTGGCGATCGCACCAACATCTTAAGGTTCGTAGTGAGGACTTTAGTCCTTCATGAATGCGGACTAAAGTCCTCACTACGAACCAGTCAGTGAAGTAGGGTGCGTCAGCTAGGGACACGCTATCAGCTCACAATCTCATAACTGACGCACCCCCGCATAAATGGTGCGTCAGTTATGAGATTTTTAGTGATGGTGGAAACGATCGCACACTGACGCACCCTACGAATACTAGGAGAAGGACTGAAGTCCTCACTACGAACCTGCAATTTTTCGCCGGAACTTCACTCGCAAACCGTCGCGCGGGTGCGGAGTTGGTACTCGGATTAAATTCAAATCTTGATCCGGTAACAGATTCCATTCGCACTCGCGAATCATCTTCGCCGCAAACAGTTTCATTTCCAACCGCGCGAATTCTTTCCCCAAACATTCCCGCAAACCGCCGCCGAAGGGGACGTAACTGAAAGGTTTCGCATTTGTCGATCGCTCCAAACTAAATCGATCGGGGTCAAAGCGATCGGGTTCGGGATAAACTGAGCTATCCTGATGTGTCTCATTAATTTCATAAAGCACGTTCCAACCCTGGGGAATTTCGTAGCCCCCGAACTCGCAAGCTTTAATTACCTGCCGAAAACCGCCTCCCACCGGCGGAACCAACCGCAGCACTTCTCGCATCACCTGCTCCAAATAAGTCATTTGTTTGAGCTGTTCCAAGGTGGTAGGTTCAGTTGCGGGGAACTGCTGTTGTTCCGCGCGAACTTTTGCTATCACATCCGGGTTTTGAGCCAGCAGAAGGCAAAAAGAGGCGATCGCCGAAGTCAGAGTTTCGTGTCCCGCAAACAACAGCAACAGCACTTGATCTTTCAACTCTGCCAAACTCAGAGAATTACCCTCATCATCGCGAGCCCCAATTAGCAAACCCAAAGCATCATTACCGCCTGGTGTCCCTTGCTGTCTGTCTCGAATAATATTTTCTAATTCTACCAACAGTAAATCGCGGTTTTTTTTCGCCTTCCCAAACTTAGTCCAAGGCACATCTAAAGGAATCGAAAATAAACCCTCGCACCAAGTTTCAAAATAATGTCCCAGGGGAGTTTCCGAGCCATTATCAATTCCAACTAACAACTTACCAGCTACATCAAAAGTATAATTTCTCAGTTCGGGATACCACGCAAACTCGCTCATTTGCGTCCATCTTTGCAAATAGCGCCCAGTGATATCTTCCATCCCGCCGATGTAGCCCGCCAGAGCTCGCGGCTGAAAGGCTTGGTACAGTAGTTTGCGCCGATTTTGGTGGTCGGAACCCGTTTGCAGCGACAAGGAAAGCGGCCCTAACAGCGCTTTCGTGCTGGGAGGCCAACTCACAACAAAATTCTGGTTTTCATGGCTTAAAACAAACAAATTCGCCTCTTGGCCGCACACAAACACGGTAGGCTGTCCGAAGATGCTGGTTTTGAAAATTTGCCCGTACTGCTGGTGGCGTTTTTTGGCGAATTGGGAATCTTGCAAAAAGTTGAGGGTATCGCCAATTAGCGGTAAACCCAAACTACCTGGAGGTAATGTCATTTTAGATTTTAGATTTTAGATTTTAGATTTTTCATATCATATCAATTTCTGACAACATTGGTAAAAAACCATGATAGGTTTGTAGTGAGGACTTCAGTCCGCATCAGAGCGGGACTGAAGTCCTCACTACGAACCTATTGAATATTCTGTTTTTTAAATCGGAATCTCGATCGCAAATTCAGTGCCTTTCCCCACCGCCGATGAACAGTTGATTTCTACTCGTTACTTTCGCTGTGCCTGGTAACGTATATTAGGAGGCTCTGCCTCCATTTTTCAGCCGAGGCAGAGCCTCTGGGCATGGATTCCAAGGCTCTGCCTTGGAACCAGTTAACGAACCAATTTGATGAGAGGTTTGATCGTTCGGACTTTAGTCCTCTGAATTTAAGAAGGACTCTTCGTCCTCACTACGAACCTATTAAATTTCCTCTTTTTTGAATCGGAATCTCGATCGCAAATTCAGTGCCTTTCCCCACCACCGATGAACAGTTGATTTTACCTTTATGTTTTTCGACAATAATTGAATGGGAAATCGCCAAGCCCATCCCCGTCCCCGAACCGATCGGTTTTGTCGTATAGAACGGGTCAAAAATCCGCTGCTTGACTTTATCGGTGATTCCTGCACCGTTATCAGCAATTCTAATCGCAGCAAAATTACCTTCTACCTCTGTACGAATGCGGATAATGCCGGGATTTTCGAGCTGTTCTTGTAAAGCGTCGATCGCGTTAGCGATAATATTCATAAACACCTGATTCAATTGTCCGGCGTAGCACTCCACCAGCGGCAATTGTCCGTATTCTTTGACGACTTGAATTGCTGAACGATCGGGCTGAGCTTTCAAACGGTGTTCTAAAATCATTAACGTGCTGTCGATGCCTTCGTGAATGTTAACATTTTTCATCTCTGATTCATCAAGGCGAGAGAAGTTGCGCAAACTCCGCACGATATCCCGGATGCGAGTGGCTCCCACCTGCATCGAAGATAGCATTTTCGGTAAGTCATCTAACAAGAAATCTAGTTCTAACCCCTCTATTTGCTCCTGAATAGCTTGAGGAGGTTCCGGGTATTCATCTCGATACATTTGCAGCAGTTTCATCAGGTTTCCGGTGTATTCTTCTGTGTAGGTAAGATTGCCGAAAATAAAGCTGACCGGGTTATTGATTTCGTGAGCAATTCCTGCTACCATCTGACCGAGACTCGACATTTTTTCTGCTTGCACGAGCTGGGTTTGAGCTTGCTGGAGTTCGCACAGAGTTGCTTCTAGTTGGGCAGTTTGTTCTCGCGCCATCCGCGCTGAATCGACGCTTTGGGTGTATAGTTCTGATTGGCTGATGGCGATCGACAATTGATCGCAAATTGCCGATAGCAACTCCACTTCGTCTTTTGTCCACCTGCGTACCTCGCGGCAAGAAGTGCAGCCTACAACTCCAATTAAACCCCCTGCACTCTTGACGGGCACATCCAAGACTGACTTGTAACCCATCTGCAAAAAGAATTCCCTTTCTAGTGAATCGCTGAAAGTGGCAACATCATTTACTTGATAGATTTCCGATTTAGCAATCTTTTGCGGCAGCGTCGCGGTTATGTCAGCAGGGTAATAGCCCAAAAGCGAGATTAAGTCATCATTTTTAGCTTCGTGGACGACATCCCAAGCGGGCGGATCGGCATCAGGAAAATACCAAATAAACACGCAGCGATCGATTTGCAGCAAGTCGCGAATTTCCCGGACAGTTGTGGCCAAGATAGTATCTAAATCGAGAGAAGCACGGATTTGGCTGCCTAGCTGGTTGAGCAATTTTTGCTGCATGGCGGCTGATGAAGCTTCAGCGGCGACGAGGCGAGATGTTTCGTAAAGTTCGGCTTGATTAATGGCGATCGCCAATTGATTGCCCACTGCCACTAACAATTCTACTTCTTCATCGCTCCAACACCGCACGCTGCTACAAGCGCCACAGCAAATTACCCCTATTTTACCTGAAGATGTCTTTAGGGGAATGTCCAGCAGAGAATTGAATCCTACATACCTAAAAAATTCCCGCTCTACTGGATCGGTGACAATCTCAAAATCATCGATCCGAATTATTTCCAAATTGGCAATCCGCTCGGCGTGAGAGCCACTCACAGCAGTAGGAAATAAACCCAACAGCGAAGGCAAATCGGCATTATTTTTTGCCTCGTATGTCACAGCCCAAACAGGCGGCGAGGCGTCTGGCAAATACCAAATAAACAGACAGCGATCGAGTTGCTGCAACTCCCGAATCTGCTGCACAGTTGTTGCTAAAATAGTATCTAAATCCAGAGACTTGCGGATATTGTTAGCTAGTTGGTTCAGCAGCGCTTCCTGCTCCGCTAATTTGCGGAATCTCGCTTCCGACTCTTGCAACTGTCTTTGAGCTGCTTTTTGTTGCGTAACGTCCAAACCCAAGCCAATCAAGCCGATCGCCCTACCGCAATCATCTTTTACCTGAGTTTTAATTATCTCTAACTGGTGGTATTCACCGTCAACAAACTGGAGCAATTCTTCAGCATAACAGGGAGTATCTTGGCTCCAGGCTTGTGCGTCAGATGCCATGCAGTTAGCAGATGCTTCTAATCCCAAAACTTCGGAATAGTGAGAGGCTGCTAAAAAGTTTTCTTCGGGAATAGCTACGTCTTCACAGAAAGTTTTGTTGACCAATAACATCCGCCCGCTAGAATTGGCCATCCACACCCATATCGGAGCGTTGTCAATGATTCCCCGCAAAGTTTGCTTTTGGGCGGCGAGAGCCATTTCTGTTTGTTTGCGCTTGATTCCCACGGCGATGGAATCGGCAATTGATGCCAAAGCAATGAGCGTTGATTCTGTCAAGTCCTGGCGGGAAAACATCGCGATTACTCCCACCAATTGATTGTCAACAATTAGCGGATATCCCGCAAAAGCCACCATTCCTTCTCGTTTCGCCCATTCTTTGTCGCTGACTCGGGGATCTTCTTGCACAGAATTAATGATATGAGGTTGTCGCTCTTGGGCGATTAAACCAATCTTGAACTCACCGACAGCAATGCGGCTGTGAGCGCCGTCAATGTGAGTGTACATCCCCGCGCTTGCTTGCAGTTCTAATAAATTTCCCTCTTCATTCAGCGTCCAAATCCGAGCAAACGCAGCATCCAAATGGCGTACAACTGCATCGGTACACTTTTGCAAAGTTGCAGGTAAAGTCTGGTTTTGAGTTAGGGCTATTCCCACATCTGCCGTGAATGAAGAAATTTTCAATTGTTCTGCTAAAGCTTGTTCTGCGATTTTGCGCTCTGTAACGTCCGCAGCAACACCGAGACGCTGCCGGATTTTTCCCGATTCTGTTCTGCTAAATACAATTTCCCGGCTGACTAACCAGTGCCAATTATTTTGTGTGTCGCGCACCCGATATTCGTACTCAATAACTTCGCCGTCAGGAGCATTTTCTAATTGCTGGATATATCTGGGAAATTCAGCTAAATCCTCAGGGTGAATAATTGTCGGCAACAGACTGCTGCCCATTTGTTGAACTTCTGCGAGCGTATAGCCGAGGAGGTCAGTGATTTCGCGGTTGACATAGACATTTCGCTGCTCGCTTTCGTCGTAAACATAGAGAATATTCGGAGTAGCATCGGCAATGCGCTCGACAAAACGCTGGCTCTCTTGCAGGGCTGCTTCTGCTTGTTTGCGATCGCTAATGTCGATCGAATTACCAATCATACGGTAGATATTACCACAGGCATCGCGCAGGGGCGTCAGAGTAACCATATACCAATGTTCTGTACCTTCAAACTCGGCGCTGTTTTCGTAGGCGATCGAGCTGCCGGCTGCCAAACAATCGACGTATCTTTGCCGAAAATCTGCTGCTACTGGTGGGGGAAAAAGTTCTTCAGGAGTTTTGCCTTTGACATCATTGCTCAAAATGCCTGTAGAGACTTCTGTGGCTGCATTCCAGCCCGCGTAGCGAAACTCTCCATCTGCGCCGACATCTACCACGAAAATAGCTTGACTTGAGCCGTTATAGATGCTGTTTAAAAATTCTTCTTGTTCGCGCAATTGTGCTTCGGCTTGTTTGCTTTCTGTAATGTCGGTGCAACTGCCGACAATGCGATAAATGTTGCCGGATACGTCCCGCAGCGGAGTCAGATTTGTCATAAACCAGACTTCTGTATCCTCAAAAGTAGCGGGATATTCGCAGGAAATCGAGCCGCCTGCTTCCAAACAGTCGCTCAAATTCTGCCGGAACATTGCTGCTGTAATGGGATCGAAAATTTCTTGGGGAGTTTTGCCGCGCCCGAATTCGCTGCTGATGCCGCCGAGTAAGTCGGCTGCTGGGTTCCAACCGGCGTAGCGGAATTCTCCGTCTGCGCCGATATCTACTACGAAAATGCTGTAGTCTACGCCGTCGTAAATACTGCGCAAAAATTCTTTTTGCTGCTGTATTTCTTGTTCTGTGATTTTGCTTTCTGTAATATCCGAGTGTATTCCCACCCACTGGCGAACGCTGCCATCTGCGTTCAATACGGGCATACCGCGCACGCTCATGTACCTGTACTCGCCGTCGTGCCGCAGCAAGCGGTGTTCTATTGCGAATAAGGTGCTGTTGGCTACTGCATCAGACCACATCCTGGCAGTATATTCTCTGTCGTCTGGATGGATGTTATCGAGCCACCCCCATCCTTTGATTTCGTCGTAATTTGCTCCCGTGAATGCACTCCATCCTGTTTGTTCGGTGGCAACTTGGCCTGCGGCTGTAGTATCCCAAACAATTTGGGATGTGGCTTCAATTAAGCAGCGGTAGCGTTGCTCGCTTTCTTGCAAGGCTTGTTCTGTGCGCTTGCGATCGCCAATATCAGAAATAGTGCCGATCATCCGCACCGGAGCATTATTTTCATCCCTTTCTACGACTTTCCCCCGCGCCAAAATCCATTTAAATTCGCCGGATTTAGCTAACATTCTATGCTCAACAGCGTAGCCATTTTCAGGATTTGCCAAATAGGCATTTAATTTCTGGTTCAATACCACTAAATCTTCGGGAGGAACTAGCTCTGACAAACCGATCGCATTGGTTTGCACTTCCGCAGCTTCGTAGCCCAACAAAGCACTGTATTCGGAGCTGAGATATACTTCATCTGTAACTATATTCCAATCCCACATTCCGCTGTCGGAACCCCAAAGAGCTAGCTGCAACCGTTCTTCGCTGCGGCGCAAGGCTGCTTCTGCGCGTTTGCGATCGCTAATATCGCGAGCTACTCCCACTACGCCGGTGATGTTTCCAGAGCGATCGCGCAAAGGACTTTTGGTAGAAAGAAATGTCAGGATGTTGCCCTCACTATCTTTGACTATTTCTTCGATCGTTTCCTCAATCCCAGATTGCCAGATCCGGCGGTCATTTTCCATCAGCCGATCTGCAATCTCCGGCGGAAATAATTCGGCATCATTTTTGCCAATAATTTCTGATTGTGGCTTGCCCATAATGGCCGCCGCCTGAGAATTGACCAATAGGTGGCGGCCCTGAGTATCTTTGACAAAAATGCTGTCGCTTGTACTTTCGATGACGTTTTCAAAGAGGATGTTGCTCTCTAGTAGTGCTGCTTCTATTGCTTTGCGATCGCTGATATCGCGAGATATACCAATTATGCCGATAACTTTTCCTTCCGAGTCGCGCCAAGGGCATTTTGCTGTTAGCAGCGTCCGCATTTCTCCATTTTTGGGGACAAGTTCTTCATAGCTTAAATTTTCTCCCGCTGCAATTGTCTTGCGGTCTCCTTCGATAATTTGCTGGGCAATTTCTGGGGGAAATAAATTTGTATCGTCCCGGCCGAGCATTGCCTCCGCTGATATTTGCAGCCAGTCAGCAGCCACCGAATTGACGATCGCGTAGCGGCCTTGAATATCCTTGACAAAAATGACATCCGGCGTGCTTTCTATCACGGAGCGCAAGATAGAATTGCTGTGCTGGAGTGACTCTTGGGCGTGTTTGCGATCGGTAACGTCGCGGCCGATACCATACATCAATTCTTCTTCGCAGAAGGGGCTAGCAGTCCAGGCTATCCACTTGTAAGAGCCGTCGCGACACCGCCAGCGATTTTCAAATCCAACCGTATTATTGCCCGCAGCAATACTTTCAGCTTCTTTGAGAGTAGTTTCGCGATCGTCTGGATGGACAAATTCCATGAAGAGTTTGCCAACCATTTCGGCTGGGGAATGGCCGAGGATTTTTTCGGCTGCTGGGTTGATCTGCTTGATATAACCGTCAAAACCAATGACGCACAGCATATCTGGCGAGAGGCTAAAAAATCGATCGCCCTGGTTGAACTTGCTGGATTGGCGATCGTTGTAGGCCCAGACAGCAGAGACGTGCGATCGCGCGGACACCGCCAACAGGACAATATTTGCTATTCCCACAATTCCCTGGGCGAGTTGGCGATCGTACAAAATATCGCCGCAGCCTGCTACCAGCAACCCGTTTAATACAAGCAGTACCACGCTCACAACTGAGAATACACTACCTGAGGCGATCGTCGCTAGGCTGATTGTTTCTTCATAGTGCATACTGCATTCTGCCTTCTGTCTGCTGGTGACTGCTGCCGTTAATTTTATCAACAACAGTTGCAGGAAGTTAAACAATTTAGTGTTTTGTGATTCTTCTATATGAACTAAATCTTTCATTTTTTTATGAATTTAGTTTAATTTTTGCTCGGTTAAGACTTAAAAACAACTCTCAATATGTTTAAATACTGTAAACATTTCCTAGATTGCGAAATCAAGCATTTGAAATTTTTCCTTAATCCCTGCAACAAAACCCTAGAATTAAGTATATTTACGGAATTAGCGAGTAATCTTTTTTGAGCTGCGGTGCGGTTTTTATCATTTTTTGGAATGGCATAAAGGGTTTATCTATAATAATGGACTAGATATTGCTGTTAGTCATGGGACATTTGGCCTAATCTAGCTAGTCCAGGACGCAAAATTTAATTATCTAGAGTGCGCCTGAAGCACATTACCGCGTGAGAGTATCGTGTCAAACCACTTTTTGCGTAAGTTATGACTGGGTTTGATGTACTAAAATACTGCGGGGAACTCCCTGACTGCTGGTTAAAAAACCCGGACTCTCCGTCAAATTCAACCAAATTTGATACTACTTATTAATTCTGAAGTTAAAATGAAGATCGACTGTTGATTTATGAAAATATAATAAAAAAATGTTGGTAGCAGTTGTTAGTTAAATTCCTCTGTTCCTGGGTAATGGGAATTCGGAATTTTGGCTGCTCGCGACTTGTGCTGTATCTCGACGAGAGCTCGATAACCCCGTAGCCGAAGTAGCGGAGCCCAGGGGATCCGAAGCAAGTCGAAGGTGGGAATCGATCGGTTGTACTTCGCGAGTGTTGCAAATTGCTATACCCGGAAATTCCCCGTACCGAAGGCAGAATCCCGTGTGATCTCAAATCCGTTAACATCGTCCTGTATTTATCTCTCTCTTCCCTTTCTCTGTGTTCTCTGCGTTCTCTGCGGTTAAATCATTCCGATCCAACCGGAATTGATATGAAATGTTGAATTTTGATTGGGAAAAATTTAACTATTTAATACAGTTCACAAAACTGTTGCTACAGTCATCAATCTAATATTAAGTATTAAGATTCCCACAACCCCGCGCTGGACAGGGCAATTCCGTTGCCCTACAGCTCGTTGGCACAATCCATATGTAGCCGGTATTATAGGATTTGATGAGAATTGTATCCCATCAAACCACGACAATCAAATTGGTTGGATGAGGAATTTAGTTTGATGCTGCCAAAGGCTCCGGGTTAATTTTAGGGACTAGATAATATCAAATTTGTTGCGATTCATCCCCAGCCGATAGGGGCCCATTCGCAGCAGACAAAGCAGATTTTCTGCCTAATTGCTGTTGCCGAATGCGCTCCAAATTCCCCGCAGGAATAGCAGCTATCAGTTGCCGCGTGTAAGCTTGCTGCGGTTGGCGGTAAATGCGCTCGGCTGTGCCAATTTCCTCGATTTTACCTTTGTTCATGACGATCGCGCGATCGCTCATAAACTTGACCACGCTCAAATCGTGAGAAATAAAAATATAAGTCAGTCCAAACTCTGTTTGCAATTCCTTCAGCAAATTTAAAACTTGCGCCTGCACCGACACATCCAATGCAGAAACCGACTCATCGCAAATAATAAACTTAGGATTCAAAGCCAAAGCTCTAGCAATACAAATTCGCTGCCGCTGTCCGCCAGAAAACTCGTGAGGGTAGCGGCGCATAAAATCGGGATTTAAACCCACTCTCTCCAACAAATAAGCGGCGCGATCGCGCTGTTCTTTCTGGTTCTTACCAAAGCGGTGAATCACCATCGGTTCCATCACCGCTTCCCCAACACTCAGGCGCGGATCGAGAGAACTAAAAGGGTCTTGAAAAATAATTTGTAAATCGCGCCGCAGCCAGCGCAATTTGCGATCGTACTCTTTTTGCTTGCGATAATTAGCCATCCACTGCGAGCCCGAACTACTTTTCGCAGGAGGCGTAATTTCTTGACCTTCAAAAAACACTTGACCGCTGGCGATCGGAATTAATTGGAGCAAAGCTCTCGCTAAAGTTGATTTTCCGCAGCCAGATTCGCCCACTAAACCCAATGTTTCGCCCGGGTAAACCTCAAAAGAAATATCGTTGACTGCCATAAACAAGCGTTTGGTTTCGCCAAACATTCCTTGCACCGGAAAACCGACTCGCAAGTTATTAACAGCTAGCAAAGGCTGGGAAATATTCGGCAGCCGGGGCGGTTTTCCGGTGGCAAAAGCGGCAAGTCCGCCGCTGCTGTCGCCGTCTAAATCGACATTTTTTTCGACAATTACCAATTCGCCGCTAGCATTTGTGCTAACTTCCATAAAATCGGCAACTGTTGGCAAGCGCCGCATTTGTCGATCGAGAGTTGGGCGGCAAGCTAACAGACCTTTTGTGTAAGGATGTTGGGGATTGCTGAAAATTTGCTCGATCGCAGCGCACTCAACAATCTTGCCTCGGTACATCACCGCCACGGTATCGGCAATTTCAGCAATGACGCCCAAATCGTGGGTAATAAAAATCATTGCCATGCCTCTAGTGTCCCGCAACTCGCGCAGCAAAGCTAAGATTGTTGCCTGCACGGTTACGTCTAAGGCCGTTGTTGGTTCGTCAGCAATTAACAAAGTTGGATTGCAAGAAATCGCCATTGCAATCATTACGCGCTGGATTTGGCCGCCGGAGAGTTCGTGGGGGTAGCGATCGAGCATAGCTTGTTTTTGGCCGTTGACGAGCTGCATGAAATCGCGATCGTCCTCGGCACCTGCTTCTTGCCGCAAAGCCAAACAGCGCTGCCGCAGTTCCTCGTCCCCCGGTAGCAGCTTCACCTCTTGCAATAGCGAAGCAGCTTTGCGCCGCGCTGCTGTCTGGGATATCTTTTGGTGGAGACAAATGGCTTCTGTGAGTTGAAATCCGATCGTAAAAACGGGATTTAGCGAACTCATCGGCTCTTGAAAAATCGTCGCAATCTGGCTGCCCCGGTAGGTTTGTTTTTCCCGATCCGGCATTTCCAGCAGATTAACCGGCCCATTGCTAGCACCGTCTTTTGCCGAAGCAAACCAAATTTCGCCCTCGATTTTCGTTGACGAACTCGACAGCAAACCCATAACAGCGAGGGATGTTACCGATTTTCCAGAACCCGACTCTCCCACAATTCCCAGAGTTTGCCCTCGCTTCACCTCAAAGGAAATGCCGTCAACAGCTTTGACTGTTGCGGACGCATCGCCGGAGTCCGCAGATTGAAATTCAACCCGCAGGTTGCGAACTTCTAGGACGGTTTCACTCATGGAAGTCTATGGCAAAAGTTAAAGGGAGATTAAGTGGATTGTAGCAGGGCCGGTTAAAGACAGAAGGCACGGGGAAAGTCTTAAGTTTTCAGTTTTGAATTGTTTAACTTAATAGGACTTACGCACTCCATGGCTCAAATGCTGATCCCCCCTTAACTTGCCCCCTACTCCCCCCGATCGAAGGGGGGAACCTGAAAGCCCCCCGATCACAGGGGGGTTGGGGGGATCGATGGGTCCTGGACTGTTAAAACCGCTTTCGCGTTGCGAGGAACGAAGCAATCTCAAAACTCACAACTAATTAAGCGCCTTCTGCCTTGGAGAAATTTTCCTCAATAACGGATGACCTGAGTGTCAGCAGGCAGTGCAGTGGTCTCGGAGACCTTTTTAAACACGGTTGCTTGCTCGTTTAAGGAATCAGGTCTCGGCTGTCCGGGATTGGTGCCTTGCAACTGAAGGCGCATTTGACCTTCGGGAGTCAACTCAAAAACAGTCTCAACGGTTTCTGTGCTGCTGAGGCCGACATCCAGGTGCATCGGTTGTGCACCGAGATTAACTTTGTACCTCATTTCTTTGGCGCGGGCGGCTCCGTCGGAGCCTTTAGCCATGAGGAACAATTTGCCTTCTGGGGCAAAGACGAAGGTGAAAGACTGACCGGAGGGGACTGTGCCTTGCCATTGACCTAGAAGTTGCTTGTCGATGTTGCTAGCGGCCGGGGCTGCTGCTTCGGAAATTGTTGGTGCTGCTGCGGATGCGGGGCCCTGTGAGGCGTTGAAGCTGCTGGCGAGGATGCCGAAGCAAATGCCACCTGCGATCGCTTTGCCAATCATTTTTGAATTAGACATGAGACCGATCTCAAAATTGGTTGTTTCTTTTGTACACTGTAGCGGTAAAACCGTACATTGTTTAGTTTTAATCCCTTTTGGGAAAGAAAATTTATTTAGGTAAAATTGCATACAAACCGTGGCAATTTGCGGAATCTGCCACAAAAGTCGTGAACCGTAGCTATCGTCCGCTGGAATCGCCCCAAATCTCCTCACTCCGGATTTTGTGTCGTTGTTCGCCTCTTCGGAAAGCAATCGCAGAGGCTGTGAATGCGGTGATTGTTTTCAACGCAAAACACCTTCACCGAATCAATTGCTTTCAAAAGTGCGATCGACTGTTTATGTCTGAGATTCTGGTTGAGATTCTGGTTGAGATTCTGGTTGAGATTCCGGCGTGGCTTCCTGTTTTTTTTCAGCGCGTTTTGTTCGCTCCAATGCCTCTGCGTAAGACCAAGCCACGCTCACAATAAAAGCTTTCGCCATGCCGGACAAATTTTTTGAATCCTCGCTATCCGGCGGTTGGGCTTTTTGGTTGCCGTCGTTCGTCATGTTTTTGTTTTCTCCCGGGCTGGTTTTTTTTGGCGAATTTTTGCAGTGTGCGATCGATACCCACAAATTCTGATTTTTACTGCACCCGCACCCTACTTATCTTTGAGGATATGACCTTGATTACTAGGAATAATATCATAAATACGCTGATTGGATGAGCGAATCAGAAAGAAACCTTAACTTCGCTGGTCGTCCGCAGCACGGACTCCTGCTGAAACCTGCGCTTGTAAGTTTCGATGATTTCCTGAATAGCTCGATTTTTTTCCGGGCTGTTTTCATAAATCAAAATAACTATTTTAGAGTTTTCTCGAATCAGAATGCCAGAACTGTTGAGAAACTGCCCGGAACCGTCTAATACAGTTAGCCCTTCCCGAAAACGAGGGGTAATAACTTCCTTGACAAACTCCTGCCATTCTGACTGAGAGATTGTCTCGCCTCCGGGTTTAGTTAAGCCAAAATACAGTTCATCTTTGAGGAAGGTTTTTGGACTGGCGTTAGTATCGGAAGTTTCGGGAAGTTGAGCGCGGGCAATTGTCCCCGGACAAACAGGCACGATCGACAGCAGGGCGACCAAGCAAAGACTGTTAAGATATTTGTTCTTCATGTGATTATTTTCACAAATAAGTAGTAGCGTCCGTGAGTGCGATCGATCTTTAACTACCAAATGTGAGACTATTGACACTGAGGCACCGCCCGAACGCTCGCACAATACCGATGCTAGCGTTTGCGATATAATTTAACATAAAATTCTGCCAACTCAAAAACCCAGTTTCTCATGAGAAACTGGGTTTTTGAGCGTCAGTCGTAGTTTATTTAGTCTTGAACCCACAGGGGGTCAGAAACCGGGTTTTTAATCAAAATCTTTGTTTAGCACCCTGAAAAACGGCAAACAACCCGGTTTCTAAGAGGATAAGAGCGTCAGCCGTAGTTGATTTGCGATCGGCTACTTGCTGGCATCTGCCCTATTATTTTTCAATTCAGACATACTTCTGTTAGCAGTGTCTTTGTACATCTCCCCGAATTCTTTGACGGCTGCTCCCGCCTCTTGTCCGATCTTCTGAATTCGTTCGCCCGGAGCGTCAGACGTTTCGCGAGCTTCTTGTCTCCATTCGCGAGTTGTTTGGGGTCTTTCGGGATTGTTTAGCTCCGCGTTTGATCCTCCAGGCGTGCCATAAGCTTTGTTGCTGCGTCCCCCATCAACATTGGATGTCAGCAGCAGAAAACCGACTAGGACAACACTCAAAAAACTCTTGATTTGAAAGCCCTTAAGCAAGGAACTGATGCGACCGATAGCTGTAGAAATCAAATTCATCTCTGTAATACTCCCTAAGTTAATTGGCGATAATTCCCAACATTTGTTAATCTAATTGACTGGCTCCAAAATCAGCTAACGCAAGGGAAAGCTAAACGCTAAACTTAGCTGCCACTTGCCATTAGCCACATCAATAGAGTTCGGGGTGAGCGATAAAATCTGTCAAACACCCAATCTACGTGTCAGATCGTGTCCGAGTGATTAACCGCAATCATATTCGTTCGTAGTGCGGACTTAAGTCCGTCAAATGCTGCGGACTTAAGTCCGCACTACAAACCGTTTTTGTTATGGTAATCGACCGGAAATGAGATCAGTCAACTAGCTTTTTCAAACACAAATATTACCTTAACAGCAGCAAAATACTTCTACCTCTTACTAAAGTCATAACTTAGTTAGAAGCAGAAAATCAATTTTTCAGCACAGGGTTAGACAAATTTCAATCGATCGTGTTATACAGAGCAAATTTTTATTGCAAGCGATCGCCAGTTTTGACATCAAACCAGTGCAGCAACTGAGGCGGAAAAACCAGCTCGACAATTTCGGAACTCCACTGACGGTCATTCGGGAGCAAAGCGCGCACCGTTAATGACTCCAAACCTTTAACTTGGACGCTAACTAAATTTTGCATTCCCAAGTTTTCTACTAAATAAACCTCACCTTTAATTGCCTCTGGATCTGGCTTCTTGCCAGTCTCTGCATCTGCAAAGCTGAGGTGTTCCGGGCGAATTCCCAAGACAATCTCTGGTGGGACAGTCGGCAGATTTGGTAGCGGAACTCCAGAATCCCCCAACATTGCAAAATTGCCCTGGCATTTAAGCACTAGCAAATTCATTTGCGGGCTGCCTACAAAACCAGCTACAAACTGATTCGCCGGACGGTTATAAATTAAGTGTGGCGGGTCTAATTGCTGCACGCTGCCGCTGTTGAGAACTGCGACTTTTGTAGAAAGCGTCATTGCTTCGGTTTGGTCGTGGGTAACGTATACTACAGGGGCTTTTTGGGCGGAAAACAATTGTTTGAGTTCTGCCCTCACTTTTTCCCGCAATAAGGCGTCTAGATTGCTTAAAGGTTCGTCGAGCAAAAATACTTCCGGTTGGCGCACTAAGGCGCGTCCGAGGGCTACTCGCTGCCGCTGTCCGCCTGATAGTTTACCCGGTTTGCGATCGATTAATTCGGTCAATCCGAGGGATGCTGAAACTTCTGTAACTAAGCGGTTGATTTCGCTGGAAGATATTTTGCGAAGTTTGAGGCTGGATGCCATATTGTCGTAGACTGTCATGTGCGGGTAGAGCGCGTAACTTTGAAACACCATTGCAATATCGCGATCGCCCGGTCTGAGATATGTCACATCGCGATCGCCAATTCTAATCTCGCCTCTAGTCGGCTGTTCCAACCCTGCAATCAACCGCAGCGTGGTAGATTTGCCGCACCCGGAGGGCCCCAGCAAGGTCAGAAATTCGCCCTCGCTGACATCTAAGGTAATGTCTTTTACGGGTACAACTTTGGGGCTGTAGGTTTTATTGAGATTTTTTAGTTGCAGTTTTGCCATGATTTTTATAAGGAAGAATGAAGTTCGGCAACGAAGCCGTGTACGGGATGTAACGGATGTAAAGGATGTAACTGATATCTTGCACCATTCCCAACAAGCTGTAGGGGCGGGTTCGCCAACAGTCTCAAACGTAGCAAACAGGTTAAATAAACCCGCCCCAACCCCACGAAAAATCCCCAATTGACACTGATACAAGATGTGAGATGTAACTGATTTTAGAAATAAGGAAGAAGGAAGAAAGAATTACGAACCGCGAAGGCGCGAAGGGCGCGAAGGAAAAGACAAGAAGGGAAGAGGAAGAGTTGACGATTTTCGGATGATTTCAAGTTGAAAATTATCCTTTTACTGCCCCGGCTGTTAAACCCTGAACTATGCGCCGCTGGAACACCAAAACTAGCAAAACTAAGGGTAAGGTTCCTAAAACGGTGGCTGCGGCGATCGGGCCGTAGGGAATCTCAAAGACTGATGCGCCGCTGAGTTGAGCTGTGGCGACGGGAATTGTTTTGAGAGATTCGCGAGTCATAAATGTCAGTGCAAATATAAACTCGTTCCAAGCTGAAATAAATGTCAAAATTCCGGTTGTCACTAAGGCGGGAAATGTCATCGGCAGCACGATTTGCCACAGCATTTGAAAGGTGTTGTAGCCGTCAACTTTAGCTGCATCTTCCAAATCTTTTGGCAGTTGTTGAAAGAAACTCCGCATGACTAAAATTGTCAGCGGCAGATTGATGGCTGTGTAGGGAATTATTAAGGCTAAATAATTATTTCCTAAATCCAAAGCTTTGACTATTTCCAGCAGTCCCAAAAATAACAACACTGCTGGAAATAGCGTCACAATTGTCACAGTTGCCAGAATAATTCTCTCGCCCCACAGCCGCAATCGGGCTAAAGCGTAAGCGGCGGGAGCTCCTACAGCTAAACACAGCAATGTGGAAGTGATGGAAACAAAAGCGCTATTTAAAATGTAAAGTGCAAACGGGCGGCGCTGAAACAAGGACAGGTAATGCTCGAAGGTAATTCGGGTGGGAATGTAGACGTTGGGAATTGCTGAGATATCTGCGTTTACTTTGAAGGAAGTCAGCACTTGCCAGATGATGGGTGCGAGGAAATATGCGACAATTAATATCGCTGATACGGGCAAGATTAATTGCCGGATGTTAAATGGTTTTGTGGTAGGTTGTTCGCGGGCGATCGACATAATTTATACCAATGAAAGGAACTTGGCTTGATTGTTCGGTGTTGAGATTTATTTTTTGGGGGCGGGCTACCGCGTGGGGTAAGAAACCGGGTTTCTACGAGTTTTTCGACGAGTTACGAGAAATATACGAAGAAACCCGGTTTCTGGGATATGCGATCGCAAACTAACTTACCCCCCATCAATCTAAAATCCCAAATCCCAAATCTAAACTTGACTGGCGCGGGCTCTCGATAACAGGTAACTGGCGATCGCCACTGCGGCCACTAACAGCAAAAAAGTACACACCACCAAAGCCGCCCCATACCCAAAGTCTAAATACCTCATTACCGTGCTGTAAATGTAGATAGAAACCGTCTCCGTCGCACCTGCCGGCCCCCCTCCCGTCATCACCTGAATCAAGTCAAAAATGCCGAAAGCTTGGGCAAATCGAAACAGCAAAGCAATCACAATTTGGGGCATCAGCAGCGGCACAGTAATTTGACGGAAACTCTGCCAACTACTGGCGCCATCAATGGCGTGGGCTTCATACAAATCCGCAGAAATTGATTGCAATCCTGCTAACAAAAGCAAGCTGACAAACGGCGTAGTTTTCCAGACATCTGCTGCAATCACCGCCATCATTGCCAAAGTCGGATCTCCCAGCCAGCTAATGCTCTTTTGAATCAATCCCAAGCGGATCAAAATGTCGTTAATTACGCCGTATTGGTCGTTAAAAATCCACGCCCAAGCTACACCCATCAGCGCCGTCGGTAGCGCCCAAGGCAGCAGGGAAATTGTGCGGACAATCCCGCGCCCTGCGAAGGATTGATTTAAGACTAAAGCAATGCCCATGCCGAGAATTAATTCCAGCACAACAGAAGCGACAGTAAAGACTGTGGTGTTGCCTAAAGTTTGCCAGAAACGCCCGTCGCCTAACATTCGACTGTAGTTAGCAAAACCGGAAAAAACCAGTTTTAATTCTGTACCGAGGTTTTGAGTGAATAAACTCAGCCAAAAAGCGCGCAAGATTGGGTAAGCAAATACTAGCAGCAGAATGATCAATGCTGGTGCTACTAATATCCATCCGGTTCTTTGTTCGCGCTGTCGCATCTTGTCTACTTGCATATTTGTAACCCCAGATTCATCCCTCATCCCCCGTTCGTAGTAAGGACTTCAGTCCGTAAGGTTCGTAGTAAGGACTTCAGTCCGTAAGGTTCGTAGTAAGGACTTCAGTCCGTAAGGTTCGTAGTAAGGACTTCAGT
>NZ_JAUBUN010000016.1:32296-42059 GCF_036702665.1 Microcoleus sp. Aus8_D2 | reverse complement strand
CCGTAAGGTTCGTAGTAAGGACTTTAATCCGTAAGGTTCGTAGTAAGGACTTTAATCCTCATTTATTCAAAAATTTAGGACTGAAGTCCTCACTACGAACGGGGGAAGTTTTTTTAAGGACTGAAGTCCTCACTACGAACCAGTTTTATGAAGCTTTAGGTTGTTTCAAACTGCCTAATAAATTGCGAGTTTCGCTAGCCGCTGCTTTCATTGCTTGTTCCGCACTCATTCTCCCGGTAAAAGCCGAACTCAAATAGCGCTGCAAAATATCCGAAGCTTGAGCGTATTGTGCTATGGGCGGGCGCAAAGCTGGCCGCTGCACTACTTTTAGGAGTTGCGGGTAGTGGGGATATTTGGCGACTATTTCTTTGTCGGTAAATAGGGATTTGTAACTGGGAATTAAACCTGTTTCTAAAATAAATTTGCGCTGAGTTGCCTCGCTGGTGAGGTATTTAATTGCTTTCCAGGCTTGTTCTGGATGTTTTGAGGTTTTGGAAATTCCCCAGCCCCAGCCGCCCAAGCAGGAACCGCCTGTTTTACCGATACTGCTGAGCATTGGCTCGATCGCAATTTTACCCTTAACCTTAGATCCCTCGGCATTTGCTAGCTTCCAAACATAGGGCCAGTTTCGCAAAAACAGCGCTTTGCCGTTTTGAAACAACAGCCTGGTTTCTTCTTCGCCGTAGGTAGTAACACCCGATGGAGAGATGCCAGAGGCGATCGTATTTTTGAGAAATTCCACTGCTTTAATTGCTTCGGGTTTATCCAACCCAACTTCAAAAGTTTGAGGGTTGGCCCAGAAACCGCCGAAACCCGAGAGCACTTCGACAAACATCGCAGATACTCCCTCGTATTGTTTACCTTGCCACAGATAACCCCAGGTTGCTTTTCCCTGTTTCTGTAAGTCTTGAGAGATTTTTACCATCTCTTCAAAGGTTTTCGGCGCGGCAATTCCGGCTTGTTTTAAAATATCTTTGCGGTAATAAAGCATTCCGGCATCGGAAGCGTGGGGAATTCGGTAAAGCTTGCCCCGATACCGCCCGCCTTCGACGTTACCGGGGATGAATTTTGCAAGTTGTTCGGGGGGAATTCTGTCGGTTAAATCCATTACCCAACCTGCGGCGGCAAATTTGGGAACCCAAACGATATCCATGTTGATGATGTCGTAGGGCGACTCGCCTAAAAGAAAGGCAGATGTGTAAAGATTTTCTACGAGGTTTGTGTCAAAGGGGCCTTCGACGAGGTTGATGCGAATATCGCGATTTTTCTGTTCAAATTCTTTGACAAATGGTTTCCAGTTAGCAATGTCTTGGCCTTGCATTAACATGGTGAGCACAACTGGCTGCTGAGTCAGTGCGGGCAGAATAAATAAAAGCAAGACTGCTGCTAATGTGACAGCGAATAAGGCGAAAAGACGGGGGCGCTTTTGCCTTCGCTGGGGCGGGGAATTTATTTTTGGCATTTGCTTTTGAGATGGGGCTGTGCGATCGCCTTATTGATCTCATAACTCGCTTTGTTATGTTTCGCGGGATTTAGCGAGTTTGTGCAATCAAAATTTAAATAAACTTTAGCTTACTTAATAATCGTTGAGTGAAGAGTACAATTTTTGAGGTCAGAAACCGGGTTTTTTACAAAAATACTGCATCGAAGCCTTTAATATCGGTGAAAAACCCGGTTTCTTCTACTCGTTACCAGGCTGTGCCTGGTAACGCAGATCCGGAGGCAGAGCCTCCATTTTTCCAAGCGAGGCAGAGCCTCGCCGATCTCGGTTCCCAGGCACAGCCTGGGAACCAGTTATCAAACATTTATGCAATTCAAGTTTATTGAGAACATTTAAATAAATAATTATTCCTTCTTCCTTCTTCTCATCCGTTACATCCGCTACAAAATCCGTTGCCGAACTTCTTCTTTCTAAATACAAAAAACACCGCTCCTCAAAATAGGAGAACGGTGTATAGGGGGTGTTATGGGTTGTTGTCTGGAATTAACCCTAACAAATCGCCATTTGCTCCGGTTAGGCCTTGTGATGGTTAAAAAATTGGCACAAACCCAAACACTTGTCGGGATCGCGATCGACCTTGAGGATTAGCCCAACCATTCCACAACAGCATCTTCCTTAGTATTGGTGCGCCGTTCAGGGGTTTCGCGGTTGAATTTCATGTGGACAGCACGGTTTTGTTCGCCGTCGGCTGCTACTGCAAAAATCGGATAGTCGATCAAGCCGTCTTGGAAGGACATTTGGAAGCGGAAAGTTCCGTCAGCATTGAGTTTGATTGGCTGTCCGCCTACGTAGACGGTGGCGTCGGGCTCGGTAGCACCGTAGACGATCAGTTCGGCGTCAGCAACTAACCAGAACTGGCGGGGGCGCATCGGGGCGGCAAAGCCAACTCCCGACATACCGACACCTGACATACCGAAACCGGACATGGTGAGGCCAGACATCCCGACACCGGACATGGTGAGGCCAGACATCCCGACACCGGACATGGTGAGGCCGGACATACCCACACCTGACGCAGTGAGGCCGGACATACCGACACCTGACGCAGTGAGGCCGGACATACCGACACCTGACATGGTGAGGGCAGACATTCCTGCCCCAGCCCACATTCCAACGCCGGAGGGGAATACGTAGGAACTCAAAGCTTGTTCGTGGATGCCGGATTGCTGGATGGAACCGGCGACGTGCTGCATGGAACCGAACATCGAACCTGCTACGCGCATCGATTCTGCCGATTCTGCCATGCCGAAGATTTGTTGGTAGATGGCGTTGCCGGTGCTGTAACCGATGCCGTTGGTTGCTTGGGCCATTTTCTTGGCTGGGGGAACCAGTTCGGCGAAGGTTTGGCCGCGCAAGTCTTCTTCCCAGTCGAGGGTGATGAATTGGTCTTCAATCCAGTCGCTGGGATAGATGGGCGGGACGCGGACTTCTGCCGATCGCGCCAACACCAACCAACGGCCGTCTGCACAGCGGTAGCCGATGTCGATCGCATAATCGCGATCGCTAACGGGGATTGGTACGTACCATTCGCGGGCCAATTCGTCGCAGGGATATTCTTGAATGCTGTGCGGGCTTTGGATGTCGAGGCTAACATCTGTAACGTCGTAGATCCGCAGGGCGAGTTGCTGTCCACCTTGGCGGCGCAATTCTTCTTTGCGATCGTTGGGAATGTCCCAGTAGGTGTAGGCCCATTCGGGATCGCGGGGCATTAAAACAACCCGGCTTTCGCCGTAGCCGTTGGGCAAATCTGCTAAACCTTCATCTACAGACGACAATGAACCGCCTGTTCTATCTTCTTGACCTAGTTCAAACTTTGCTGCTTCCACTGCTTCTTGTGCCTCTAGTTTGCGAGATGGACTGTATGAAAACTTGTTGCGCTGAATTTCTTGAATTGATGCCAGAAGTTGCGATTTCCGCATCCGGCTGTAGCGAGAGACTCCACATTCGCTAGCAACTCTGCGGAGTTGTCGCAAAGTCATCTCTTCTAATGGTGGGCGTTCTTTTGCCATGAGTTTGTTTTCCACTAATTTGGGATGGCGGGTTAGATTTTTCGTTTCAACACAAATGTGTTGACTTTTCGAGCTAGAAACTCTTTTAAATGCAAATATTATCGAGCTTCTGGATCTCTCCAACCTTTGAAGCCTTGCTTGTTTTTTGCTTGTCTTTTCCCCAATTGCGATCGGGGGTTGTGACTGCTTGGCTTCTGCGCGCACCGTCCGATCTAAATAAAACTTTATCTGTCGATTCTTGATTGACAAACAAGATCGATTTTGTGAGTGCGATCGGTGCTGCTAGCAACGCTGTGCCGGCAGCACACGCGCTATTCGATTTCCAAAGATGCTTATTTAAGCAAAGCTTTTCTTTGGGATCGCTTTGTGATGATTCAATATTGCAGACAATTCCGGGTCTGGTCAAGGGGTCTTTCGCCTCAATCATGGGTACTTATACGCATTTTCGGGCATTTGGGGATCAATTTGTCAGGGAATATTGACAATTCGACGCTTATGGGGATCGTAACCGCCACTATTATCAAGATTCCCTGACACAAATTCGATGTGAGATTGAGTCTGCTGGGGCGGTACTATGGATACAGCAGATTGAGTGCAAAATTTGCTGAGTTAGCGATCCTGAAAGCAACGCGCTACTTGTACCCGTAAGGTGCGCCGTAAGCACCCTACACATAGAGGTTCTGCGTCCAGGACTATAAAATCTAAAATCTAAAATCTAAAATCGAATGACTCTAACGCTTTACAACAGCTTGACTCGCCGCGAATCACCTTTCGAGCCCCTCGAACCCCCAAAGGTGCGGATGTATTGCTGCGGCGTTACGGTGTACGATTACTGCCACGTCGGCCACGCCCGCGCTTACATTGTTTGGGATATGGTGCGCCGATATCTAATGTGGCGGGGATACTCGGTGCGCTACGTACAGAATTTTACCGATATTGATGACAAGATTCTCGATCGCGCCCGCGAAACAAATTCGACAATGGAAGCGGTAGCCGAACGCTTCATCGACGAATATTTTGCCGACATGGACAAGCTAAATATTCTCAGGGCTGATGAATATCCCCGCGCCACCCACTCGATAGACGGCATCAAACGGCTGATTCACGAGTTAGAAAATAAAGGCTTTGCCTATGCCAACAGCGGCGATGTTTACTACAGCGTTCGCAAGTTTGACAACTACGGAAAACTTTCCGGCCGCAAGTTGGAAGAAATGGAAGCCGGGGCTAGTGGCAGATTAGAAACTGCCGAAATAGAAGCTCAAAAAAAGCAAGATTCATCAGATTTCGCCCTGTGGAAAAGTGCTAAACCAGGTGAACCTTTTTGGGAATCATCTTGGGGAAAAGGTCGCCCCGGATGGCACATCGAATGTTCGGCGATGGTGCGCGATTGCTTGGGCGAAACTATTGATATTCACTGCGGCGGTTCCGATTTAACTTTTCCGCACCATGAAAACGAAATTGCTCAATCAGAAGCTGCGACGGGTAAGTCTCTAGCTAATTATTGGATGCACAATGCTTTTGTGACTGTCAATGGCAGAAAGATGTCGAAGTCTTTGCACAATTTTATTACAATTCGCGATTTGTTGGAGGGGAATTGGTCGGGAGAACCTGAATCTGACCCCCCCCAACCCCCCCGGGCTGAGGGGGGGAGTAAGAGTGAAGCTGACCCCCCCCAACCCCCCCTTGCTAAGGGGGGGAGTAAGAGTGAAGCTGAATCTGCCCTTGCTGAGGGGGGGAGTAAGAGTGAAGCTGACCCCCCCCAACCCCCCCTTGCTGAGGGGGGGAGTAAGAGTGAAGCTGAATCTGCCCTTGCTGAGGGGGGGAGTAAGAGTGATAAGTCAAAAGCGGTGGAACCGATGGCGGTGAGGCTGTTTGTGTTTATGGCGCAGTATCGCAGTCAGATAGATTTTACCGAAGAGGCGATCGCATCTGCTCGAAATGGCTGGAATACTATCAACGAAGGCTTGCTTTTTGGACTCCGATATGCCGATCGACTGAATTGGGACGTTGAGAAAACTGGACAAGATACCAAAGCTGTGCAGCAATTCCAAGCAGCTATGGATAATGATTTCAATACTCCGGCTGCTTTGGCTGTTTTGTTTGAATTGGCTAAGGAATTGGGTAAGGAAAGCAATGTTTTGGTGCATCAAGGAAAAACTGAAACTTCGCCGGAATTGTTGCAGCTTCATTGGCTGACTTTGGTGAGTTTGGCGGGGGTTTTGGGGTTGGAAGTTCAGCCGGAAGCTGATAGTGATGATGCTATTGGTGGTTTGAGTGATGGGGAGATTGAGGCGATGATTCAGCAGCGGAAGGATGCCCGGATAGCTAGGGATTTCGCTGAGGGCGATCGGCTTCGCAATGAACTTAAGGATAATGGCATTACTTTGATTGACCAAAAGGATGGTACAACTATTTGGCATCGGAGTTAAACAACTGGTTTGTAGTGAGGACTTCAGTCCTCTGGGACGGACTGAAGTCCGTACTACGAACCTGTTGTTTCTCTACCCCAAAAAACATCGTGAGTCATTGTCAGAGATGCAACCCTCTCCCGATTAATAGTAGGGAAACGACACAGCCGTGTCCTGATTAGCGATACAATTTACTAAACGCAAGTTGTTCAACCGTATTGGGTAATAGCCTAATTCTATGAATACCCTCGACCAAGTGCTAGAAACTGCTTTACAACTTTCCTACGAACAGCAGGAAATGCTGATAAAAATCCTGCAAAACCGTCACCGTGAAAGTATTCGCGCCGAAATAGCTGCGGATGCTCAACAAACCTTAGCTGATTTCCGTACAGGAAAATTTCGACAGCAGTCAGCCGAGGATGTTATTTCAACATTACGCCAGTCTTTGGACGAGCCCGAAGCATGAGACAATTGGTTCTGACTCCGAAATTCAAACGAGCATTCCGCAAGTTTGTGAAACGAAATCCTGACCTCCAGCAACGTATTGAAGACTCTCTTCAACAAATGGAAGCAGATGTATTTTTTCCAAATCTAGGTACTCATAAACTAGGTGGCAAACTTGATGGTCTTCAGTCCTGCTCTTGCGGCTATGATTGTCGAATTGTGTTCTCGATTGAAGAGGATACGGAAACAAATAGTGAAGTCATTGTTCTACTCGACATCGGGACACATGATGAGGTCTATTAACTGTGTCAGTCATTATTAGACTACAACTCCACAAATAAATTTAATTTTTCTTTAACTTGTTCGCAAATTCGGCAACAGCCGCGACAAATTCTGCGGTTGATTCGTAGGGTAAAACATTGCGCCCCGGCATTAAGAAACCCTCTGCGTTGGGAAAGTTAGCCAAATATTGCGCTAATCTTTCCTCTGGTTTTTCTTCCTTACCCGATTGACTGATGCTTGAGGCTTTTTCTCCCATAATAACGAGTGCCGGATTCATAAACTGTTGAATCGTGGTACTATAATCTTGCCGCCAAAAACCCGCTAAAAACGAGAAAACTGCATGACGGCTGTCAGGATTTGCCGCCCCAGCTTGCAAAGCATCCAACCATTCGCTATCAACATTTGCAGCATCACCAAACAGTTGTTTTGCAGAAAAAGATCGCAAAAATTGAGCGCGTCTGGCGTATCGATAAAAAGCGTTTCCCAAGGGAGAATCTAACAAATTCCAGACGATTCTTTGCTGTCTGTCTGTCGAATGTTTGTTCATCACCGCCCAAGCTGGAGACCCGGCGAGGACTAAGGAATGGATTAAATTAGAACCGCTTTCCTGCTGAATTTTGGCTAATTCCAAGGCTACACACAGTAAAGCACCTTGCACGAGGACGATCGCAGGTTTTTTGACTACAGTCTCCAAGAAAAACTGCAACTGTGCGGCCCAATCCTCAGGATAGCAAGCCACAGCGGGCATTTCGCAATCGCCGCAGCCCAAAAGGTCGGGATTGTAAATCGGATTTGTGTTACCGGATTTGTACCAACTTTCGCAAAATCTGTGCCAAAAGACTCTTGACAAACCAACTCCTATGGGATGAATTAATAACAAAGGGATGCTATCTTCTGTCGCAGTAGTTGGTTGATAAACATCATAAGCGCAGCGATATTTTTGCCATTCGTAAAACAGCGTTGGTGATTTTATAGACGAAATGGCGGATAAATCTTGGGTTGAATATTGCGGTTGCATAAGCTATTCTGGATTTAAATTGTGTGTTGAAATTAATTAAATTCTTGTGGGATGGCTTTGAGCAGCGTCCCGAATATGCACTTTAAATGCACAACAGCTTATTAATTTTTTAAGTTTTTATGTATTAAGCTGTTCCACTTTTAACCTGCATATTGGGGCGGGCAGGATGCCCACCCACAAGATTTTTAAGAGTTTTCACAATGCAAACCAAACTAAATGTTTTTTAGTTTAGGCTACAACAATGCGAGTTTGAGCTAGGATATTTGGTTGCGAGTGAGCAATACGAATCTCTACATTGCTGCCGAGTGCGTTGAGAAAACGAAATAGGCGTTTTATAGAGAACTCGGATAATTTACCGCGCCTCAATGCTGATATTTTGGGTAGATCGATTCCTCAGAGCTTTTTTGCTTCAATTTGGGTTAGTTGGCGTTCGGAAATTAACTCACTGATTTGATGAGCTATTTCTGCCTTAATCAATAGTTCATCAGGATTTGGGAGTCCTAAGTCCGCCAACACATTCCCACTGCTTGAATGCACTTTCATAATCTTAATTACAATATTTATATCATATAGTTTATTATAACATCAAGGGTGAGACGATCGGCAACAATATAATTATTTAATCATGTCAGAACAGCGGATTACCATTTCTATACCCAACTTGCTGCTCATTGTAGCATCGTCCTTGCTGCTAGTGCTGCTGTGGCAATTGCGCAGCCTGCTCGTAATTCTGATGATATCAGTCGTGCTCGCGGCTTCGATCGTCCCGATCGTCAATTGGGCCGAAACGATGCGCGTTCCCCGCTGGCTGGCGGTGATTATGGTTTATTTAACTCTGATCGGCGGATTCAGCGGGACGGTAGTGTTAATCGGGCCCACGGTAATTGAACAAATCGAGTTACTGGTGCGACAGTTACCAGTGTACGCCGAAAGTCTGGAAGCCGTAGCAACTAATCTATTGAGTCGCCTCACCGATGATGCGCCTGCTTTGGTGAATCAGTTGCTGGACACTCAATCGCTGACAAATTGGCTGATTCGATCGAGCCAACAACTGGTTTTGCGATCGTATAGTTTAACCAGAGGCATTCTCGGCGGTTTCTTCAGCCTAGTTTTAGCATTATTTATTTCTGGCTACATGGTAGCCGACAGCGACACATTAATTAAAAGTTTGGTGCAGTTTTTCCCGAAACCTTGGGATGCAAGATTAGCCGCCCAAGCGACACCAATCGGTCAAAGAATGGGGAGTTACATTCGCGGGCGGGTGTTAGTTTCGGGAATTTTAGGGATATTTATCACCGCAGGTTTGAGCTTTTTGGGAATGCCGGAGTTTGCTTTGGGCTTGGGTGCGATCGCAGGTGTGACAAATCTGATTCCCTTCATCGGCCCGGTTTTGGGCGCAGTACCCGCCTTAGTCGTCGCCTTAGCCAAGGGTGGATGGGTGTTGTTGTGGGTATTGCTGCTGTTTGTATTTATCCAAAACTTAGAAACTTACGTACTAGATCCGTTGCTGGTTGGTTCCTCGGTTGGCGTGCATCCTTTATATCAATTGCTGTCTGTCTTGGGAGGCGTCCAAGTATTGGGAATTATTGGGGCTGTAATTGTGCCGCCCTGGTTTGCGGGAGTAGCAGCTTTGATTGAGAACTTGTATTTAAAACCGAAGCTGAGAAGCGAATATCGAGAGACAATAAATCAAGCCAAAAATAATTCTGACTTACCGCCTTTGACACCTTCGGCCTGATACAGGAAGATGTAGGGTGTGTCGCCATCAAAAATTCCTAACTAAATATCGACAATCGAGCGGGCGACGCACCTGATACCATTCATTAAAATTATTTCTACAAACACAAAACTCGTAAAAGGCTTGTTTCCTAAAATATTGGATCGGGTGCGTCGCCCGATCGATTATTTGTTAATTTTAGAGCTTGTTGGCGGCGACGCACCCTACAAATTATTCGGTGCGTCGCCCGATCGATTATTGGTCTTATTTAGAGCTTGTTGGCGGCGACGCACCCTACAAATTATTCGGTGCGTCGCCCGATCGATTATTTGTTAATTTTAGAGCTTGTTGGCGGCGACGCACCCTACAAATTATTCGGTGCGT
>NZ_JAUBUN010000016.1:15602-32196 GCF_036702665.1 Microcoleus sp. Aus8_D2 | reverse complement strand
CGCCCGATCGATTATTGGTCTTATTTAGAGATTGTTGAAGGCGACACACCCTACAAATAATGTTGCATGATTTTTCCTAAAATTCAGCACAGTGAATTCAAAATACTAGACAAGATAGCTAAAACCACAAACTATCTTGAAATTATCTGCGTTAATCTGTGTTAATCTGCCTTAAATCTGCGGTTGACTATCAATCAAAAAATTATGCAATAAGTCCATCTCAACCCGCCCACTGACCAATGCCCCATCCCCGATGCCCCATGCCCAATGCCCAATGCCCCATGACTAAGGACTAATTGCCACTTCTATGCGGCGGTTGCGCTGGCGGTTGATCTCAGAACTATTATCCACCAAAGGGCGACTTTCCCCGTAGCCGATCGCCACCCAATGATACTTCTGACCGAGCACGCCGGACAAATACTGCACCACAGCCTGAGCCCGCGCAAACGATACATTGCGATTGTCCGCCTCTTCAAGAGCGTCGTCAGTGTGGCCCCCAACCCGCACCGTCGCCCCCTCGTAATTGCGCAAATCCGCCACCAAATTGTCCAAAATCGCAGTGGTTCCCGCGCGCAAGGAAATGCTACCAGTATCAAACAAAACATCGCTGGGGAGAGTTACCATCAGCCCATCTCCCGCAAACGCCGGATTTCTTGTATTCTGGGGCTGCGCGTTGGCATTTCCCGGACTCAGCGCTGGTAAAGCCAGAGGAGAAGCACTTGCACTTCCGGTTGCGGCCAATTCCTGCGATATCAACTGCAACCGCTTTTCCAAAGTTTCCGTCGGGCGACTGCTACCCAACTGACTTTCTAAAGCGGCTGTACGGCCAATTAGCGCGTTCAACTCTCCCTGTAATTTTCTCAAATCCGACTGCAATTTCTCTCTCTGGGCTGGACTAACTTTTGACTGGGGTGTGGGTGTAGCAGTTGGTGCAGGAAGTGCCGGAATTGGCGTTGTTGGCGCGCGTTTCGGGCTGGAGGTCAAATTTTGAGTAACGCGCAGCAATCTCTCGGCGATCGGCATTTCTGTGGCGCGTGAGGGATAAATTTGGGCGATCGCCATCCCTAAAACCCAAGCAAAACCGCTGCCTACTCCCAGCAGCAGCAGTCGAAATATCAGCGACAGTACAAGCAAACCTTTTCCCCGCGACTTGGAGACGCGAGTCGGGGGGATTGAAGGTTGTTGGTTAGAAGATCGCGTCATGGTTCCTCCCTCTCGGTACACATACCTGATTAATTTCGATACTATCTTACCTATCCGATTTGAGATTTGAGATTTGGGATTTTAGATGGGAAGAGAAATCTACCATCTGAAAAAGAAACCCGGTTTCTCCAAATCAGGGCTTTGGCGGCGCAGCATCTGCTCGTAAACCTGATTTCTAAGTTGTTGTGCATTTAAATTGTATATTTCGATGATTTATCAAACCTTCCCCCGATCCCCATCGGACCATTTCCCCCTCAAACACAAGAGACAATCTAGATGCACAACAGCTTAGTCCCCTGCGTGTCAGCCTGAATCTGTTAGATAATACCGTAGAACTTTTGGAGAAAAAACCGATGACCGACCCTTTAAATAGCGCCTATCCCGTGCCTTGGGAATGGATTAGTGACACTCACGCTAAAGTGAGTTCAAATGCCGGCACCGGCCTCCGCTACTATCGCAGTCCTTCCCTAGTTTCAACTAACGGCCAATACGCGGCTTACAGTCGAATTGAGTTGAAAGTACAGCCGGAATTCTCCCGGTGTCGGGTTAGCAGCGTCATGTTTGTGGAAAATCTCAAAACCGGGGAACTGCAAACAGTGGCGGCTGCTTCGCCGCTGGCGGAAAGCGGAATGTATGCTAGCGATGACACAGATATGTCCGGGACGATCGCCATTTTAGTACCTGTTTCTTGGAATCAAGAGGGTTCCCGGGTTCTCGCCCGCGAATTTGAAGCCTTGTTCAACTCTTCCGATATGTCCGACTACGCGGTCATTTGGGATAAAAACGATCGTTACACTTATACCGTTGCTCCGGCTCGCAGTCTTTACACTCATGCGGTATTGTTGGGTTGGAGTCAAGTTTGCCCGGGACAAGTTCTGTTCCGCGCCGGCCATTTGGGCGATCGATCTTGGCCTCTTTGTGCAGTCGATATGACCGGCCAAACGGTATCTGTCAGCGAAGACAAACCCCTAGTTTTCGGCAGTCAAGCCAGCACAGACTGGATCGAACCTAAAACTCGTTTTTAGATATTATGGCGGCATATTTTGCGATCGGGCCCACAATTATTTTACTTTCCGGTCAGTCTTTAGAGCAATTTCTTTTAACTCTGGGGCTGACAGCTTTGGCTATTATTTTCGGTCTGACATCTTTTATTTTTCTGCGGATTTGTTTCAATTGGTTGCAGGCGCTATTCGAGGAAAACCGCCATTTGTTTATACCGAAGTTAAAAAAGGCGGGCAATTCAACCGCCAATATTACTGAACTAGAAAACGTTTTTTTAGAACCGCTATTCCTGGAAATTGACCCGAATTCAACGGCGGCAATTTTTGGAGAAGAAAGCGATATTGCCGAAGCGCTTGAGCCAGAGATTATCTGCGAAGATTCAGCAGCAGTTGCCCATCTCTACAAGCCGATCGCTCTTTGGCACGGGCGCTTGATTTTGCCCCCAAACGAACAGCGCCAGCCCTACGGCACAGTGTTTTTTAAAGTGATAAATGCACCTAAAAAATATCAAACTTTCATTGGCAAAACAGCCTTTTTGAAGTGGAGTACAAATCGCCACGTTCAGTTTTTTGTCCACGCCGTAAGTCAAGATATCAAGTTTACAAAACGAACCAGGAAAAGTCAAAAATCAGGCAACATTCATCCAGATAGATTGAACGGCTGGCGAAATGTCGGCCCTTTAGAAACTCTAGCAGGTAGCAGACGCGAAGACAGCGTGACTGTGATGCTGCGCAGGCCGGTGATTGTCATCAACCACAGCAGCAGCAGCGAGGGACAGGAACTAATTATCGATCGCGAACCAGTACAAATTATCGGACGTTTCTGTGCCTTAGTCTCAATTTTAAAGCGCCAAGAACCCGACAGCGACAAATTTATTGTCCGGCATTTCAGCAAAACATCCCAACAATTTGACGGCGCCGCCGAAATCATTCGGATTCCGCAAGTACAGCCGGACAAAAATGGCATAGCGAGGTCTACCAATCACCAAATCGAACAATCGCCATTAAATCCAGAGGGCTGGTACATTTACGGCGAAAGAGACGAAGACAATATTTTTGTAGTTCAGGCACTCGAACCCCGCCAAATTGCCCAATTAATACCAGATGAAACACATTTCGGTTTGAAAAAATCTCTCGCTTATTTAAGGGAGGAAAACTGGTTAAATACAACGGCACAAAAAGGACAAGCAAAAAGAGTATTGTTGACGCCAAATGACGGTACAGAAAACGATTCTATCTCCCCTTGGGAAGAAGGAGATACTGGCATCGTGATTCACAGTTTCGGCGGTATTGGCGGCAAAAATGGCGAACCGGCACCGTTGGGAATTGTCACCGGACATTTTGCTTTTGGAGTAGCAAAAGTTGTGCGCGATCGCTTTACCAGCGAACTGCGTTTTGACATAGAATACAAACAAGTTTATGCCCACAATCCCGATGGAATTGTGGCAGGTTCCAGCAAATGGCAAAGTTACATGGGAGATTTGCAGCGGGGCTGGTTGGGCGATCGCCCGGTGTGCGATATCATCTGTAAATTAGACTGCGTGTGTTGCGACTACGACTTTGACGGCATCACCTTGTCGCCCTTAACCGAATTAAACCAGCAACTAGATATCATGATGGCGCGCTACCGCAGCGGAGACGGCACCGGCGGAAGTTTAGTCACGCCAGCAACTTCTTGCGTCCAAGATTCCAGTCAGGCAATTTACGCGACAATTAAAAAAATTACTGCGGAAATTGAGTCAAATCCTCAGATTCAAGACTGGCTGAAAACCAATCCCGCAGCCGCACAAACTCAAAGATTTAACCAGTTAGTAGCCTTAGGACAGAGTTTAGAAAAAGTATTAATTCCTCTCGGTGTTGTTCGTCCTGATTGGCGCAAAAATGTGAGATTGGCTGGGATTGATTCTGAACTCAAAAAAAGCTTTTTTGCTGGGATCGCGAACTCGATCAAAGCTGCGATGAGTTACCGAACAATGCTACCGAGGCGCACCCAAGATGCGATCGCCAAAATCCTCTTAAAACAGGGAGCATTTTTGTGGATAATTCGCACAAATCAAGTTGGGGGATTTGATGCAGACATTGAGCCGATCGCACCGACAGGACTTTGAGCGATCTCAAGTCAGTAAAACACCCCCACAAAATAGGTTCGTAGTGAGGACTTTAGTCCGCAGAAAAAAACCGGACTAAAGTCCTCACTACAAACCCCTAAAATAGGTTCGTAGTGAGGACTTTAGTCCGCAAAGCAAACAGGACTAAAGTCCTCACTACAAACCCCTAAAATAGGTTCGTAGTGAGGACTTTAGTCCGCAGAACAAACAGGACTAAAGTCCTCACTACAAACCCATTACCAAGGAGTGACAGCAACAGTGCCGCCCGGTGCAAAAACTACTCGGAAATCAGCCAACGGTTCCGCAGGCGGCCTAGTACCAACCGGTTTGTAAAGCAACTCCGACAACGGCGCTTCGGATCGATCGACTGCTGCGGAATTTTCCGACTTGTAACCGACAATCGCCCCATCTTTAGCCACACTCACCCGATAAACCAACTCCGTATCAACAGCAGGCTGATTCTTCAAAACTCCATCAATTTGCTGGGAAAGTTTGCCCTTCAAAAGATCTATTTCGGCCGCATCGGTAATCGGCACGGCAGCAGCCTCAGGGCTTGCCAAACCTTCAGAAACAGGACTGGGCGTGCTTTCCGGCGAAGTGTTCGACTGCGGTGTTGCTAAGGGTGAAGCCTCACCAGTCGCCGCAGGGCTCGGAGTTGGCGAACTCGATTCAACAGCTTTCGGAGTTTTATCCCCCGGTAGCAAACCGTCAGCAGGAGGCGTGGGATTGGGATTCGGCGAACCCGATCCGCCCGGATTCGGCGTGCCCAGATTTTGGCCAGCAGGATTGGGCTGCGGCACCGGATCTCTCGGGCGCTGGACTTCGGGCACCGGCACCAAGAAAAATGCCATCGCCGCCAAAGCCAAACTCGACACCCCCACCACCGCAGGCAAACTGCGCTTCGCCAAAGGTTCGGCAGACTTGATATAACGCTTGGAAATTGGGGTTAATTGCAGCGACAATTCTGGCAGCGTCTGAGTGTCGGCAAAAAATTGATCGATCGCCTCTACCAAATCAAATAGCTGTACCGTCGTCAAATCTACCTGTGCCGACAGTTCTGTTTTTCGATCGATTTGGGTGGCGCTGCCAGATCCGGCGGGTAGAACGGTCAAACGGTGGGAATTCCCGTCAATTCTGTGCAACTGTACCATACCCAAAGAAGGGCCGTAGCGATCGGGATAATGCACTCCGCTCATAAATTCTTGAGCGTAGCTGCTGACGGCCCTCACCAAGCTTTCAAAAAACTCCCGTCCCCCGCTGAGGGGTTCACCGAGGCCTGTCACATAGCATTCAGCGCTCATTAATATCGAAAGCACCGGCCGCATCTCTAGCTGGCTGGCTGCCGAGCCATCGCTCAACCCTTCTAGAACCAGGGTGCAATTTGGCAGACTGTACTGACGCCTAATAGTCATTTTTATTCAATTTCTCCATCAAACAGGCTAACCCAGAAGCGCTGCATTCCGGCTGTGCCTGTACAAAATAGCAGTTTGCTCAACAAGTTTAAAGCTAGTTCGTTGAGCTTGTCGTCGGAATTATAAGCTGCAACTACCGATCGCTTGGGGTTCATGCGCGATCGAAAATGAGCTCGAAAGCGTTCTAAATACTCGGCTAGCTGCAAATTCTGACTGAGGGGAAGATTTCTCGATCGCAACTGCTGCGAATCCAGCAGCAACTGCCGAATTGTCGCGGTTAACTTGCGCGCCATATTACAGGCGATCGCCACCAGCGCCTTTGCCTCCACGACTGTCAGGGAGCGGCGCTGGGTATAGCGTCTCAGCGGGTTAGTATTGCGCATCAGCCAAAAGGCAACGCGATTTTTGATAATTGACTCCAATTCCAGTTCCTTCGACACTGCCAGCATTTCTTCAGCACCTCCGAGGTACAAGGCCTCGATCGCCAGCAACATCAAGTCAATTTGCAATCTAGCCCGGCGGGGACACCCACCCTCGTTCGGCGACAAATCTGGCAAACTGTCTAAAATCAACGGGTTTGACTCGGTAAGCGAAGTTTCTGACGGCATTAAGATCACGGCAACATCCATTCCAAACAAACTATACGGTTATCCGGGGTCTCGGGCATGACAAATTCTGAACCGGCGACTCCTCTGAGATACTTTATTTCGATCGTTGACTTTTAAGTATAATTTCACTCTAAGTGATAATAGCAAAAATCCAAGACCCCACCCCCATCGCCGGAGCTTTTTGATTAAGTGCTGCGCCAGGGAAGAAGCGGAGAGTCGGAGAGTCACAGAGTCTGATAGCGACAAATAATTCCCGATTCCCGATTCCCGATTCCCGATTCCCGATTCCCGATTATCGATCAATGTCCCTGCTTCTGAGGTTTCGCCGCCGCTTCTCTTTGAGCCGTAAAATTAGTAGCCGCCGCCCGCTCCGTGAGACTAATTTTTCCCTTAAGGCTGTCTTTATCCACAATTCCTCGCAGTTTAACATAGCTGTTTTGACCGATCGCTCTGGATTCGCTGCAACCCGCTAAATTAGGAACCGCACCCGACAAGCTCAACCCTTGATTTTCCCACTTCCCAACTAGAGAAGGTTTCTCCTCGGCTGTTTTTGCCCGATCGGCCTCGCTGCTGCCCGATCGCAAATTACCACTCAAATAAACACCCGATTGCTCGATTGTCAAGGTCAAAGTATCAGATTTCAGACATTGGGGCAAACTTTTAGCATCAAAGCGATAACTTCCCGCAATTGCCGGAGGAGCCTTTAAATTTGTTTCGCCGTAAGCAGTTACCACCTTAAACAGCACGGCAACAAACGCCAGCGAAACACCATAAAATGATAACAATTTGACATTTAAATGAATCATAATTTTGGGAATTGGTAATTAGTCATTAGTCATCAGTCATTAGTCATCAGTCATCAGTCATCAGTCATTAGTCATCAGTCATCAGTCATCAGTCATTTTACCCTCCGAGCGACTTGCCCGCCCGCTCACGTCGAGGGGAGCCGAAGGGTAGTCCAGCCGTCATTAGTCCTTGGTAATTGGGAATCGGTAATTGGGAATCGGTAATTGGGAATCGGTAATTGGGAATCGGTAATTGGAAGTTAAAACATGATTTTTTATGCCTTATTATTTATTCCTTATTGCCGATTCCTTCTATCCGTTACATCCCGTACACTGCGACGGCTGCCGAACTTCCTTCTAATTACTACTTGGAGCGAGTACCGAAGCCAAGTGCGATCGCACTTTCACGTAACACCGCGCAATCAGCAGCGAAGAATGACACTGCACCGCCAACTCATCAGTATACTGTCCCAAAGTTTGGCGTTCAATTCCCCACTCCCGACTCGTACCCGCGATCGTCAAATCAGCATTAGCAGAAGCCGCCACCACCGCTTGAATTGGCTCAGCCGCCTCCACAATCGGAGTTTCAATGCGCGATCGCACCTCAGCCGGCAACTGATCCATCACTCGCTGAAACTCGTAACTCAACTCATTTCCCTCTTCCCCGTCAACCGCCACCCGCAGCACAGTCAAACGGCGTTCCTCGCTATTAACTAACAGTCTCAGCGCCAATTCTAAGCCCAGATCGTCGTGAATATTTGCCGCATAAGGCACTAACAAATTATTCAACCGTTCCCGGCCTCTGTCAACAAAAATTGCTACATCCACCTTAGCGTTGCTGAGAATTTGGCCGACACGCCCTCCCAAACGGTTGCTGCTAAAAGTCGGCCTGTGCCATCCTACTAAAATCAAATCCGCGCGATCCAGTTCCGCAATTTGTGCCGTTTCCCGCGCCACATCCTTAGTAACCCGAATGATGGGATGTACGAATTTTCTCGCCTCCGGCATTTCCAAACTCTCTATCAATTCTGATAATTTCGAGCGGCGTTCCTGGATAATGCGATCGGCTTCTGTCGGCGTACTTTCAAAAGCATAATTTTCATTGAATTCGATCAAACTCAGAGGATGAACCGCCGCCGACTGCAAATCGCTACCGCCTGTACCCGCAGCAGGCTGCGCCAGGGCGATCGCCAGTTGCAGCAAACCTTTCTGCGTGGTGGGATTAGCAACCGGGACTAAAATTCGATAAGTGGGCAGTAATTCCATGTTAATTTCTTCGCTTTCTTCACCCATTGACGAATCTTTTAATTCTGAATCCTCAGAACTAACTTCTGAGATATCTAACCTAATCAGCCGTTTCGGATAAGCCCACTCCAACAGTGGCGAAGTCATAAAAGTTGTCACTAAAGCCATGATGACTAACATCGTAAATAGCAGCGGCGAAATTACCCCCAAAGAAAGACCGATATTCAGCACGATTAGTTCAGTCAAACCGCGAGTATTCATCATCCAACCCAGGGCCGAAGCTTCGCGGTTGCTTATGCCACAGACTCTAGCAGCAGCGTAAGTTCCGACATATTTTCCAATAATTGCTACTCCTAAAACAGCCGCGCACAGCAGCCACAAATCTGGACTGTTGAGCAGACCGATTTGAGTGCGCAAACCGCTGTAAGCAAAAAAAACTGGCAGCAGAAATATTAGCACAAAATCTTCTGTTTTTTCAGCTAATTCTCTGGTAAGTCCGGCATTTTTGGGCATTGATACTCCCAGCAAAAACGCACCAAAAATTAAGTGAATGCCGATCCATTCAGTAATTAAAGCCGATGCTACAACTCCCATGTAAATGCCGGATAGCACTAATTGAGATAACCTGCCGGTGCGGTTGTAGTGCTTGGAAAGCCGCTGCAAGAACCAGCGGACTACAGTCAGCATAAAACCGATGTAAATTACAGATTCAATAATTGTCGGCCAAGCGCCGATCATCGAGTTAGTGCGCGTAACTGCGATCGCCACCGCTAACAAACACCACGCCGTCACATCGTCTACCGCAGCGCAAGTCAGGGCCAGCGTCCCCAATTTTGTATTCTGCAAGTTGTGCTCTGTAATAATTCTTGCCAGCACCGGAAAGGCAGTAATTGACATCGCAGCGCCCAAAAACAGGGCAAATGCTGTAAACGAAACGCTATTATTTGAAACGATCGGGTACAGCATCAGCGCCAGCAAGCTTCCCAGGGAAAACGGCACTAAAATGCTGACGTGAGAAGTTAAAATTGCTACATCTAAATTGTTTTTGAGATACTTGGGATTCAGTTCTAAACCAATCAAGAACATGAAAAATATCAACCCTACCTCAGATAGCACGTTGAGGAAGGGAACGGCCTCGGCTGGAAAAAGTGCTGCTCCTAAATCTGGTGCAACCAAACCGAGGAGAGAAGGCCCGAGCATAATTCCTGCTACAATTTCTCCAATGACTTGAGGTTGTTTGATCGCTCGAAATCCTAAACCCACAAGTCGGGAAAGTGCGATCACAATTAGAACTTCAAGCAGGACGAGAATGGGAATGGGCATGGCGTTTTTAGCTTTGGGTTTTTTGCGGATCGAGAAGGGACGGTGGTAAAGCCGGCAGAATTGTCGATCGAATAAAATCGATAAAAGCTCGATCGAACGAAAAAAGGAACAAGAGACGCACCAAGGCAATTCTCTCACAGGCTAAGAAAGGCTTTGGCAAGCTCAAACCTGGATTTTTAGTTTTTAAGATGCGGTTGCTAGTAACTCTAACCGTATCGTGCCCCCCCCGCACCCAACCCGCCCACTAAATCTCACTCAAGCGGGCGCGCACCGCCCACGCAACCCTACGGAAAACCCAACCCTACGGATCTAAGATAGTCAGAAAAAGTGGTGCTTCTGGTGATAAACTAGAAAAGTTGTTTAAATTCGCACATCCGGGTTTTCGGGTGTTTCGAGGGCGCAAACCCTCAGAAATACGACCGGGTGGAGGATTAACCCGAATACAGGAGTTAAAAATACAATGCCAGTAGTCAGTTTGGCTCAAATGTTAGAGTCAGGGGTTCACTTCGGACACCAAACCCGTCGGTGGAACCCGAAAATGTCTCCCTACATTTTCACAGAGCGCAACGGGGTTCACATCATCGACCTCGTGCAAACCGCTCAGCTTATGGAAGAGGCCTACGAGTACATGAGAGTGGCCTCGGAAAAAGGCAAAAAGTTTTTGTTCGTCGGTACAAAGCGCCAAGCTGCCGGGATTGTAGCCCAAGAAGCTCAACGCTGCGGTGCTTACTACGTCAACCAGCGCTGGCTGGGGGGAATGCTCACCAACTGGACGACAATTAAGTCCCGCGTCGAGCGCCTCAAGGATTTGGAACGCCGCGAGGAAATCGGCGCCCTGGATTTGTTGCCGAAAAAAGAAGCTTCGGTGTTGCGCCGAGAAATGGCAAAACTCCAGAAGTATCTGGGCGGGATTAAATCTATGCGTAAGATTCCCGACGGAGTGGTGCTGGTAGACCAACGCCGCGAGTATAATGCTGTGTTGGAATGCCAAAAGCTGGGAATTCCGATCGTGTCTCTGTTGGATACCAACTGCGACCCGGATTTGGTTGACATTGCGATTCCAGCAAACGACGATGCTATTCGATCGATCAAACTGATTGTCGGCAAGTTAGCTGATGCCATCTACGAAGGTCGTCACGGTCAGCAAGGCGGCGACTCTGACGAAGACTACGACTACGAAGGTGGTTACGAAGGCGCGGAATATGATGGCGAAATCGAAGAATTGGATGACCCCAATTATGTAGATCCAGACGATGCCGACGCTGACGGCGAAGAAACCGAAAGCTAGTATTGCGATCGGAATCTGACACCAGGCAATTAAAAATTAAAGATTGAAAATTAAAAATCATAATTTTTAGTTGGATATTTTTAATTTTTAATTGTAAATAGCACGAGTCTAAGTCATTAGTAGGGCTCTGGCAAAAGCATTCCGCAGTGTAAGCGCCTGAATTAATCCTGGCGTTACAGGTACAAAGTCCGCCCTCAGCCGGACTGGGTATTTCTTCACTCTTGTCTAATCATTAACATTTAGATTAGTGACTAATGACTAATGACTAATGACTAATGACTAATGACTAATGACTAATGACTACTGACTAATAATTAATTTTGATTGGGAACTTAAAGAAGATGGCGGACATATCTGCAAAACTTGTTAAAGAACTGCGGGACAAAACTGGCGCGGGCATGATGGACTGTAAAAAAGCCCTCGTTGAAAACGATGCCAATATCGAAACATCAATTGAGTGGCTGCGGAAAAAAGGTCTGGCTTCGGCAGGTAAGAAAGGTGGACGAGTTGCATCTGAAGGTATAGTAGGCAGCTACATTCACACTGGCGGCCGCGTCGGTGTGTTGGTGGAAGTTAACTGCGAAACCGATTTTGTTGCCCGCCGCGAAGATTTCCAAGCTTTGGTGCGCAATATTGCGATGCAAATTGCAGCTTGCCCAAATGTGGAATACGTGAAAGTTGAAGATATCCCTGCTGAAATTGTCGATCGAGAAAAGGCAATTGAAATGGGCAAAGATGACTTGGGAAACAAGCCGGACAATATCAAAGAAAAGATTGTTCAAGGGCGGATTGAGAAGCGTTTGAAAGAGCTATCTTTGATGGATCAGCCTTTTATTAGAGATCAGAATATCTCGGTGGAAGAGTTGGTGAAACAAACGATCGCCCAAATTGGAGAAAATGTCCAAGTACGTCGCTTCGTGCGTTTTGTGTTGGGCGAAGGCATTGAGAAGGTAGAAGCTAACTTTGCCGATGAAGTGGCAGCACAAATGGGTGCTGCTCAATAATCGAAAATTTAGATTGAGAATTAAAAATTAAAAATGTGAAAAGATAATTTTTTTGCATTTTTAATTTTTAGTTTTTTACAGGACTTATGCACTGCGTGCTAACAACCCGATTTCCAGTGTGAATTTAATGTCAAATGCAATCAGAAATTGCTGTTTGGCGATTAAGGTAAGATCCCCCCTAGCCCCCCTAAAAAAGGGGGGAACAGGAAGCCGTCAAAGTCCCCCTTATTAAGACCGGAAGCGGTTAAAGTTCCCCAACAATCAGGGGGATGCGAGGGGGATCTAGTCTCGGCTATAAACGAATACGGTTCATTTAAGCCAGATCCCCCCTAGCCCCCCTTTTTAAGGGGGGAACAGGAAGCCGTCAAAGTCCCCCTTCTTAAGACCGGAAGCGGTTAAAGTCCCCCAACAATCAGGGGGATGCGAGGGGGATCTAGTCTCGGCTATAAACGAGAGATAAAAAAGATAACAAATGTTGAGGCGATTGTTGAAACTTATTGCCGGTTTCTAACCAGAATACACTCGACAATCAGAGAATGTGTCGCAGAAATCGGGTGGTTTTGCCGATCGTCCTATTTTAATTTTATACCGGAGATATGGTGGGAACAAGAGAACGCATACAGCAAGATTTGACAGGACTCGAAGAGGCTTTGGCAGCCTTGAATGTGGACTTTCGCAGTACCTACGATGGTTATCTAACTGCGTTGGGACAAGCAGTGCGGCAGCAGTTAATTTTGGCTTGCTATCACCTTTGCACTCAATCGGTGCCGGAGTCGTTTCTCAAGTTGTCCTTCGACGGGCGACAAAAAATGCAGCAGTCTGTAAGGCTTTTGGCCGCGGCGTCTCAAGAAAAATTGCGATCGCTCGCAACTGAATCAGAGGAAGAGGAAGAGGAAGAGGAAGAGGAAGAGGAAGAGGAAGAGGAAGAGGAAGAGGAAGAGGAAGAGGAAGAGGAAGACGAATTCGAGGCAGAAATAGAGGAAGAAAACGAATTTTCCGCCATTAACTATCAATTTCCAGCGACAAGTTACGAGTTGCCAATTGCTAATTCCCCGGAAAGTTTGGCGCGCTGGCAAAATAGTATTGAAAAGTCGATCGCCCAGATTCTCAAGCTGCTTTCTCGCGACACCAACCGCTTGCTGCAACAGTCGGGAATCTTGCCGAATCAATTGCCAGAAGCTGTTCTAGAAGCTGCTTCTGGTGCTGAATTGTCCGGCGACAGCGTTGCGGGGCCACCTAACCTATTAAGCTTAATCATTGAAACAGATAGTTCACCAGCACCGCCAAACTTGGGAAAAAGACCCGGTAGTAATGCTTTGCACATTACAGCAATTAAACTGCGGTTGTCGGAAATAGAGTTTGCCGATCCGGGAACATCGGCTTGGCGCCAGCAAATTCGCAACCTCTCTGTACGCTTGAACTCGCTAGGTCGCGATTACCAGAAAAAGCAGCGGGAACTTGCTGTGGTGGAGGCTGAGTCGGCTTGGCGGTCGAGTTGGTTTGAAGATTAGTCAGTTGACAGTTGAGAGTTGTCAGTTGACAGTTGAGAGTTGAGAGTTGTCAGTTGACAGTTGACAGTTGTCAGTTGACAGTTGAGAGTTGTCAGTTGACAGTTGACAGTTGTCAGTTGAGAGTTGTCAGTTGTCTGGATTTTTTGAGCTATGATTAATAACTAATGACTGATGACTGCTGACTAATGACAGTTTACAGTTGACTTTGACAGTTGACTGTTAACCGTTAACTACTGACTAATGACAACTGACAACTGACAACTGACTAATGACTAATGACTAATGACTAATAACTAATGACTGATGACTAATAACCAACCAGAATGGCAGCGATTGCAAAAAGCTCTTTCCGTAGAAGCCGATCGCGGATTTAACGACATCCAAGGCAGTCAATACCGCTTCAGCGAGTTTCTCGGCCTGAGTTTGAGACAGTTGGCTGGCGCTGTTACTGGTTCTTCGCGCGATCGCGCCAGACAACTAGCTGCTGAATTTGACATCTACCCTCAGAAGGATCTCGAAGCGCGCCAACATTCGATCGCCATTACAGTCAGTTTCCTCCGACAAATGGAGCAACTTTGGGAAGAACAAACGACACAAGTCAGACTAGAAAACGCTGCCGATTCAAGCACTCCAGCCGTTTCTGTTCCCCGAACCGCACCTCTGACTACAGCACCCCCACCGCCTAGCTTGACTCTCGATCAACCGTTAACGCGCGTCACAGGTATCGGCCCAGCCAACGGCAACCGCTTGCTAAAACTCGGTTTATACACCGTATACGACCTGCTTTACTACTATCCCCGCAACCACATCGACTATGCAAAACAAGTACAAATTCGCGAGTTAGTAGCAGGGGAAACTGTCACTTTAATCGCCGAAGTCAAGCGCTGCAATTGCTTTTCTAGCCCGAAAAATAAGAAATTAACAATATTAGAAGTAATTTTAAAAGACCGCACAGGAGAAATCAAAATTAGCCGCTTTTTTGCCGGGCCTCGCTACAGCAATCGCGGCTGGCAAGAATTCAAAAAGCGCGAGTATTGTACTGGTGCGGTGCTGGCTGCTTCGGGGTTGGTGAAGCAGGGTAAATACGGCATTACTTTAGAAAATCCTGAGTTGGAAGTATTAGATGATTCCGGTGGCGCGATCGAATCTATGAAAGTCGGCCGCCTGATTCCTGTTTATCCGCTGACGGAAGGGGTGGATGCGGGTTCGGTGAGGCGATCGATCTTGGCTGCAATTGGAGCCGCGAAACTGTTACCGGAATCGCTACCGGAGGATTTGCGCGAGCGTTACGGCTTAATGGGTTTAGCCGATGCGGTGGCAAATATTCACTTTCCAGTCGATCGCGATTGCTTGTCCGCCGCCCGCCGCCGCTTAGTTTTTGACGAATTTTTCTACCTGCAATTAGGACTTTTAAAGCGTCGCCAAACCCAAAGAAAAGCTCAAGCTAGTGCAGTCATCCTTCCCGGCGGCAAATTGATCGAGCATTTCTATCAAATCTTGCCTTTTGCGATGACAAATGCCCAGGAAAGAGTAATTAACGACATCCTCAACGATTTAGCCTCGACGCAACCGATGAACAGGTTAGTGCAAGGCGATGTCGGTGCCGGGAAAACAGTCGTCGCCGTAGTCGCAATGCTAGCAGCAATTCAATCCGGATATCAAGCCGCTTTAATGGCACCGACGGAAGTTTTAGCAGAACAGCATTACCGCAAATTGGTAGGTTGGTTTAATTTAATGCACTTGTCTGTCGAACTGTTAACTGGTTCGACAAAAGTAGCCAAACGCCGCGAGATTCACAGCCAGTTAGAAACCGGAGAATTGCCTGTTTTAGTGGGAACTCACGCGCTGATTCAAGATACCGTAAATTTCCATAAATTGGGTTTGGCCGTAATTGACGAACAGCACAGATTCGGCGTGCAGCAGCGCGCTAAATTGCAGCAAAAAGGCGAATCTCCCCACGTTTTGACGATGACCGCTACTCCCATCCCCCGAACCCTGGCGCTGACGCTCCACGGCGATTTAGACGTGAGTCAAATTGATGAACTTCCCCCCGGTCGGCAGGCGATTCAAACGACGGTTCTGTCGGCAAAAGAACGCCTCCAGGCTTACGATTTGATTCGCCGGGAAGTCGCGAGCGGGCGTCAAGTTTATGTGGTGCTGCCTCTGGTGGAGGAGTCGGAAAAGTTGGATGTGCGATCGGCAATTGAGGAACAGGAAAAACTGCAAAACAGCGTATTTCCTGAGTTTAAGGTGGGTTTGCTGCACGGTAGAATGAGCAGCGCTGACAAAGATGAGGCAATTACTAAGTTTCGGGATAAAGCAACTGATATTTTAGTATCTACGACTGTGGTGGAAGTTGGCGTAGACGTGCCGAATGCAACGGTGATGCTGATTGAAAATTCTGAGCGGTTTGGACTGTCGCAACTGCACCAGTTGCGGGGTCGAGTCGGACGGGGCCGCAATCGTTCTTATTGTTTGTTAATGCCGGGTTCCAAGGCTGCGGAAGCTATGCAGAGAATGAAGGTTTTAGAGCAATCTCAAGATGGATTTTTTATTGCAGAAATGGATATGAGATTGCGCGGGCCGGGTCAGGTTTTGGGAATGCGGCAGTCTGGTTTACCGGATTTTGCTTTGGCGAGTTTGGTTGAGGATCAAGAGGTTTTGGAGTTGGCGAGGGAGGCCGCTCAAATGATAATTGAGAGTGATGAAAGTTTGAATCAGTGGCCGGTGGTGCGGGATGAATTGGATCGCAGATATCAGCGGATGATGAGCGGCTCGATTTTGACTTAGAGAATTCCGAAAAATAGGTTTGTAGTGAGGACTTTAGTCCGCAAAATTTGATGCGGACTAAAGTCCTCACTACAAACCCGATCGACAAAAGTATAAAATATCGGCGGATGATAAGCGGCTCGATTTTGACTTAGAAAATTCTGGACGCAGCAATTGGGTTTCGATCGCAAAGCTTACTCACTCGCGAGCGAAGAAACAGGTTTCTGCAACGGAAACTCAAAGTTTTAAGCAAATACGACAAAATAGGTTTGTAGTGAGGACTTTAGTCCGCAAAATTTGATGCGGACTAAAGTCCTCACTACAAACCCGATCGACA
>NZ_JAUBUN010000016.1:0-15502 GCF_036702665.1 Microcoleus sp. Aus8_D2 | reverse complement strand
AAAGTATAAAATGTCGGTTTATGATGACACAAATTCTGGTATTTTATGTTATATTAAATTGACTAACATCAGACATGAATGTCAAAAATCAGGTGTGTTGTGACAGACTCAAGTAAAATCCTCGATTTTTTGTCAAGAAACCCGCCGTATAAGCTTTTGCTGAGAATGATGCAAAATATCAGGTTTAGCGAAGGGTGGCGCAGGCGAAGTTGTTGGGTGTGAGTGATTCAGCCCAACGTACTTTGTGAGAGGATTTTGCCCTAGTTATAGGGTATTTTTATGAGTGATCAGGCTTGGGGCAGTTATTCACCCAAGAATCCTTCGCAGGAATGACCCAGAAGTGTCAAAATTAAGATAGTTATGCCAGAAACAGGGGAAAGGAAATCTAGCCTGTACTGGCCCCTAAGGCAACATTGATTCCTCGCTTGTTACGCTTGCAGGTGGTCGCCGACGGTTCGTCGCATTTAATCTCAACAGTAATTATGAAAGATCTCACTCGTTATCGAAATATTGGCATCTTCGCCCACGTAGATGCTGGCAAGACCACCACAACTGAAAGAATCCTGAAACTGACAGGTAAAATCCACAAAATCGGTGAAGTTCACGAAGGCGCGGCGACGACTGACTTCATGGAACAGGAGCAAGAGCGCGGTATTACGATTCAATCCGCTGCTACTACCTGTTTCTGGAACGAGCATCAGCTCAACATCATTGATACTCCCGGACACGTCGATTTTACGATCGAGGTTTACCGTTCTCTGAAGGTGCTCGACGGCGGCATCGGTGTGTTCTGCGGTTCCGGTGGAGTTGAACCGCAATCGGAAACTAACTGGCGCTACGCTAACGATTCTAAAGTTGCTCGTATCGTCTATATCAATAAGCTCGATCGCACGGGCGCAGATTTTTACCGAGTTGTCAAGCAAGTCGATAAAGTCCTCGCAGCTAAACCGATGGTAATGGTTTTGCCGATCGGCATTGAAGACAAATTTTGTGGCGCAGTCGATTTGCTGACCCGCAAAGCCTGGATCTGGGATGACTCTGGCGATCCGATGGGATACACAATCCAGGAAGTTCCTGCCGATATGGTCGATGATGTCGAAAAATACCGCGAACAGTTGATCGAATTGGCCGTCGAGCAGGACGATAACCTGATGGAACAGTACCTCGAAGGAAACGAGCCGAGTATCGAAGACCTCAAGCGGTGCATCCGCAAGGGTACTCGCGACATGGCATTTTTCCCGACTTACTGCGGCTCATCGTTTAAGAATAAGGGCGTGCAGTTGGTACTCGATGCAGTCGTTGACTACCTCCCGAACCCGATGGAAGTTACGCCTCAGCCAGAGGTGGATCTCGATGGCGAAGAAACAGGCAATTTCGCGATCGTCGATCCTGAAAGACCTCTGCGCGCTCTGGCGTTTAAAATTATGGACGATCGCTTCGGAGCATTAACCTTTACCCGCTTGTACTCCGGCAAAATATCTAAAGGCGACACCGTACTCAACACCGCCACAGGCAAGACCGAGCGCATCAGCCGCTTGGTAGAAATGCACGCCAACTCTCGCGAAGAAATTGACTCCGCCCAAGCAGGCGACATTGTGGCGATCGTAGGTATGAAAAACGTCCGCACCGGACACACCATCTGCGATCCCAAAAATCCCGCAACCTTGGAGCCAATGGTGTTCCCAGAACCAGTCATCTCCATTTCGGTCAAACCGAAACTCAAAGGAGGCGAAGAAAAGATGGGAGCAGCGCTGACAAAGATGGTACAAGAAGACCCATCCTTCCACATGGTGACAGACGAAGAAAGTGGCGAAACCATCCTCAAGGGCATGGGCGAACTGCACCTCGACATCAAAGTGGACATTCTCAGACGCACCCACGGCGTGGAAGTAGAAGTTGGCGAACCGCAAGTAGCCTACCGCGAGTCGATCACCAAGCGCCTCGAAGACAACTACACCCACAAGAAGCAATCTGGTGGTTCCGGTCAATTTGCGAAAATCGGCTATATCGTCGAGCCTGGTGAAGTCGGAAGCGGCTTCGTGTTCGAGTCAAAAGTAACTGGTGGTAGCGTCCCCAGAGAGTATTGGCCAGCGGTGCAAAAAGGCTTCCAAAGCTGCATTGATGTGGGCGTCTTGGCTGGATTCCCCTGCTTGGACTTGAAATTCACCCTGCTTGATGGAGGTTTCCACCCGGTTGACTCTTCCGCAATGGCCTTTGAAATTGCAGCCAAAGCCGCCTACCGCCAATCTGTACCCAAGGCGGGGCCTCAGTTGCTCGAACCGATCATGAATGTCGATGTGTTCACCCCAGACGATCACATGGGCGATGTCATCGGCGACCTCAACCGCCGCCGGGGGATGATGAAATCTCAGGAAACAGGACCAAGTGGAGCGCGGATCAAGGCAGATGTGCCGTTGAGCGAAATGTTTGGCTACATTGGCGATTTGCGTACCATGACTTCTGGACGCGGCCAGTTTTCCATGTCTTTCTCGCACTATGCTCCTTGTCCGAGCAACATCGCTGAGGAAGTGATCAAGGATGCGAAAGAGCGTCAAGCTGCTAAGTAGTGTGTTGAGTGCGATCGAATAGTGCGATCGTACTCCACGAACCGGTAGCCAGAAACCGGGTTTTTTCAACATCCTTCGCCCCAGCGACGAGATTAGGTGAAAAACCCGGTTTCTTCGATCGTCTCGAAGGTAGCCAGAAACCGGGTTTTTTCAACATCCTTCGCCGCAGCGACGAGATTAGGTAAAAAACCCGGTTTCTGCGATCGTCTCGAAGGTAGCCAGAAACCGGGTTTTTGCAACATCCTTCGCCGCAGCGACGAGATTAGGAAAAAAACCCGGTTTCTTTGATATTGATACGTCCAGGACTGTTAATTTTATCTGCGTTAATTTGCGTAGATTTGCGGTTTCGCGCGATCGCAGATTTATGAAATAATTCAAATATCCTGTTTGCTAACATACAATCAATAATTTAAAACCGAGGCAGGTAGCCATGACAGCCACCCTAATCCCGAATCAAAGTAGCGGAATTCTGCTAAAAAACATTAGCTGGAAAACCTACGAATCCCTGGTAAACGAGCTAGCAGAACAGCCGGGAATTCGTTTGAATTACGATCGAGGTAAATTAGAAATCATGACTCCCTCAGCACCGCATGAAAAGTCGGGAGAACTATTAGGAAATTTTGTAGAAGTTCTAACTGATGAATTAAATGTTGACATTTGCAGCCTGGGATCGCTAACCTGCAAGCGCCAAGATTTGGCACGGGGGTTAGAACCTGATAAATGTTACTACATTCAGAATGAAGATGTTGTCTGGGATAAAGAACAAATCGATCTTAATGAAGATCCACCACCAGATTTAGCTATTGAAATTGACATTACCAGCAGTTCGCTCGATCGTCTTGAAATTTACGCAAGTTTGGGTGTACCTGAAGTTTGGCGCTACGATGGCAATCGTTTAATCATTTATCAGTTAGAAGGCAATGAATACGCAGAGTGTGAGATTTCTCCAACCTTTCCTTTTCTGCTGAAGTCTGAAATGCTGCGCTTTTTGGAATTGAGAAGGACTACAAAAGAAAAGGCTTTGTTGCGGTTGTTCCGGGAGTGGGTGAGGAATCAAATTCAGCAAGGGGAGTGATTTGGGCGATCGATTTGGGCGATCGCCCTAACCGCAAAATCACACCGCTAGGTTTTGCTTGCGCTTGCGCCAAGCACCGAGAGCACCAAATCCTAACAATGTCGCCAAGATCGAAGACGGTTCGGGTACTGATTCCTTAGGTGGAAGTGGTTGTGTGTCTCCTTTAATGGCCATGGCGTCATTGTTGCATTCTTGAATTAAAGTAGCAACATAACTTCCAACAGGCAGCAAAGACTTATCAAATTTAAACCCAATAGTTTGGCTGCCTGGAAATACGCCGAGAGCAAAACCGGCGGCTGCCAATTCTGCATCCCCAACCATCGTAATGTCGCCAACTTTATTACCGGATTCGATAACATTAGGAATCAGGGATTCTGGTCTGCTGTGAGAACCCTCACTGGTGTAAGGATTGTAGTAGGAATCGTTCCAGGCTAAATCCCCTGTCCGAGCCTCCATACCAGTCCGGGGAAGCACACCGTTGACGCTGTGATTGTAAAAATTCGACCAACCTGCATTTTGCGCGACCACACTTTTTGCTTTTACTCCACTGTAGACACCTGTACTTGGTGCATTTGAATCATTATTGGGAGCAAAGCGGATGCCAAACAAACTATTAGAATCGCTGGCAGCTTTAAAGTTTTTCTGACCGGAAAAATCAAAAAACAAATCTCCGAAACCAATGTTACGGTTACTAACCGGATAGCCATTCACCATGTCCTCGGTGGGATTTCCAGTCAGCGGTAAGTTGGCACTAATAGCTAGCCAAATAGTATCGGCAGCCACATCGTCTTTGACAGCCATGCCGTAGATTTCATAGATAGTTCCTCCGGCAGTGATTCCACCCATGCCATTGCTGTCAAGACTGTCGTAGCTGGGGTCGATCGCATAATTCCACCCTAGAGTTAAAGTTCCAGCCCGAGCCGCTTGTTTGGCGGTAGTTCCCAAGAAAATGGTTGCTGTCGCAGCAGCGAGAAGAATTGCAGTTTTGAAGATATTCATAGTAGATGTCCTCTCAGGTACAGACATCCTACCAATTTAATAAATGAAAATAAATCCTGAAAATTCATACTTTTTTTGAAACTTAGGTTCTGTTAATTCATAAAGTTCATAAAGTTCATAAAAGTCATGGTAAAATAAGTAGCTAGTCTTAATCAGGGGGCTAAACTGTGAATAGCGAACAAGCAGTAATCTGGTTGGATGGAAGGGTCGCCGAGCGGAAAGGAGAAGGCTTGAGCGAAATCCAAAAGCAGATTGTTCGGAGATGCTGGAAGGACGAAAAATACGATGATCTGGAGATTCCGGGCTATACTGTCGGTTATGTAAAGAAAACATTAGCTCCTGCATTGTGGCGCTTACTATCAGAAGTCTTCGGAAAACGAGTAGGTAAAAAAAACCTGAAAATAGTGGTGGAAGCTGCACTAAAGGTGCGATCGCATCCCTCAACCCCGTTAGCCGAAAGTGCGATCGCAACCCCGCGTCAAGATTGTCAGCATCCCCGTAATGTCCCGGTTTTCTACGGGCGCACAAGAGAACTCAGGGAACTAGAGCAGTGGATTGCGATCGATCGCTGCCGAATAGTCGCACTGTGGGGTATGGGAGGAATTGGTAAAACGGCTCTTTCTGTCGAGCTGGAAAAAAAGATGCAAAATCATTTTGACTGCATCATCTGGCGAAGTCTCGGCCACCAACCACCGCTGCAAAACCTCCTAGCGGACTTGCTTCCATCTTTTTGTAACCAACAAGAAACAAAATTATCAGAAACTGTTGCTGATGCTACATCACAACTGATAAACTATTTGCAATCGCGTCGCTGTTTAATAATACTTGACGCGGTGGAAACACTTCTAGAAAATGGCCACTTAGCGGGATATCGAGAAGGATATCAGGATTACTGGCGACTCTTTAAACAAGTAGGAGAATTGAATCACAAAAGCTGTTTAGTGCTGGTCAGCACGGAAAAAATGCGATCGATTGCCTTATTGGAAACAAAAAATAGTCCGATTCGCTGTTACAAACTTCGGAGCTTAGAAAATGAAGCTGCACGGCATATTTTGCGAGATATTGGGTTAATTGAAGAATCCGAATGGGGCAGTCTCATAGAACTTTATGCAGGGAATCCTTTATATCTAAGAATAGTAGGAGCAATGATTGTAGAATTATTCAGCGGTCAAGCTTCCCAGTTCTTAATCAATTGTACAACTTTTTTAGGGCAAATAACAGAAGTTTTAGACCGACAGTTTGAAAAAATATTGCCAATAGAATTAGAATTAATGAAGCAATTAGCGATCGCTCGCGAACCCCTAGCGATCGTCCAAATTTTAAGCTGTGTTTATTCCAGCGGCTCGACCTCAAAATTAATCGAGGCGTTGGAATCCTTGAGTTGGCGGTGTTTGATAGAGAAAGTTACAGAAGGAAGTGAAGACAGGTTCACCCTACAGCGTGTAATTAGAAAGTATGTTATCAATCGTTTTTGTCTAATTTAAACTATAAATACCATGATTCAGCCAGAAATTTTACTGCAAAATCGCTATCGGATAGGACAGCAATTAGGTAAAGGAGGCTTTGGCGAAATCTTTGAACTGGACGATCGAGGCACTCGAAAAGTTATAAAAATTCTGAACTTAGATAGTTTAAGCGACCTATATACAAGAGAAAAAGCACTCTACCTATTTCAGCAGGAAGCCGAGATATTAAAGCAACTCAATCATCCCGGCATTCCTAAGGTAGAAGCTGATGGATATTTCACTTACTATGATGGAACCCATACCCGGCACTACCTGGTAATGGAAAAAATAGAGGGTCAAAACTTGCACGAGTGGCTGAAGCAAACAAAGCGAAAAATCATCACGCAAGCAGAAGCTATTAATTGGTTAAAACAACTGATAGAAATCCTAGATTATTTGCACCAACACTCTTATATTCACCGGGATCTAAAGCCAACAAACATTATGCGCAAACCTAACGGACAGCTAGTGCTGATTGATTTTGGCATCGTCAGAGAAATCACTGGAACTTATCTCGCCAAATTAGCAGAGGATATTGAACTTACACAAATAGGTTCACCCGGCTACGCCCCAAAAGAACAAATGGATGGCAAACCTGTACCGCAATCAGATTTTTTTGCTCTCGGCCGCACTTTGGTTTATTTGCTAACAGGAAAACTGCCATGCCAGCTTCCTACTGATGATTTAACTGGTAAATTAATTTGGCAAAATCAAGCACCTGCGGTGTCTGAGTCACTAGCAGAATTAATTAATTGGCTAATGGCTGCATTTCCAACCGAACGTCCGGGAGATGCACAGGAAATTTTGCAATATATCGAAAAAAATATTTTAACAAATGAAAAGTCGTCACTCGTACAGAAATCGGTAGCTGCGACTTCCTTGAATAAATATCAAAAAGTTATCCTTTTACGAGTTGTATTTGGAGTGGCAGGATTTCTGGTAATAGGAGCGAGTACCTTTCAATTATTTTCGCCTCAGATTGCTGTTGCTCTTACCAATCGCAGCAAAGAAGATTTCATTTTTAATCGGTTAAATATCATCACTCAACTTTATTTAAATTTGGCAGTAACCCTCGATCCAAATTTGGCAGAACCTCACTATTACTTAGGTTTAATTTGTCTAAAACACCAAGATTATGACTGTGCTCTTACTAAGTTCCAGATAGCCGTACAGGGTTCTTTTGAGAGGCCCTCTGACGCTTTAAAAAAATTGTCTGTTCTAGACCAAATGTACCCGAACTTCCTCAAGTCTGGAGAAAAGCTACTTGGGGGCATTCCTCTATACACGTCTTGTCATAAAAATTACCCCAACCTGAAAGTAACTGCTCTTCCCTCAAACAAAGAAGACGCTTGGAGCTGGAGGTGCGTAGATACTTCAGGTAAAGAATTAGGGGGTTTGGATATCGATGATATTTGTAAAGAGAAATATGCAGATCGAGATGGAATGAAACAAAAATATCCTAAAAACAGAATTTTTTCCAAGCCATTAAATACAAAAAATGCTTATTCATGGCGGTGTATTGTACGTGAATAGTAGCGGTAGGCTAAGGTTTTCATGAGAACTTTAGTCCTCTCTTGTCGGATGCGGACTGAAGTCCTCACTACGAACCAGATTACAATTTATTCGCCTGCAAAATCAGCGCGAAACTTCTCTACAACTCGATTTAATTCGACTGAATGAGACGCCTTAAATAAAATACGATCGCCCGCCGTGACAAATTCCATCAAATGCCTCGCTAAATCTGTGCGAGCATCCTCCGCCGCAATATCTTCCACCTGCACAAAAGGTACACCCGCCGCACCCGCCGCCATCGCCGCCGCTTCCTCAAAATCAGCAAACACAAACAAAGCATCGAGGTTTAAATCCCGCGCCGCCTTTCCCACTTGTCGGTGAAATTCGATCGCCCTTTCGCCCAATTCCTTCATCGTGCCCAACACCGCAATCCGGCGCTTTCCCGGAGTATCCGCTAACAATCTCAGCGCCGCCAACATCGACTCCAAACCAGCATTGTAAGTCTCATCCAGAATCACAACATCTTGCGGCAAATCGTAGCGGCGCGCCCGTCCATCCGGTAACTGCACGGACAAACGTTGCTGTAAAACTTCCCAATTAATCCCTAAAACTTTTGCTACCGCCAAAGCCGCCAAATAATTTACAGCATTGTGCCTTCCAGCCAAGGGCAGCGGCAATTCCACACCTTCTACAAGCATTGTATCATGATTCAGCAATTCCCCGCACAAATCGCCGCCTTCTAAACCGTAAGTTAAAGTTTTTCCCGGCCAAACTTGCGCCGCAGTTGCCATTAATCTGTCAGAATCGTGATTGAGAATAGCAATACTCTCAGCAGGCATTTCTGCTAATAGCTCGCACTTAGCTTGGGCGATCGCATCTTCCGAACCCAAGCGCCCGATATGCGCCGTTCCCACATTAGTAATTACCGCCACAGTAGGGCGCGCAATTTGCGACAGCAGCGCAATTTCTCCTAGCCCGCGCATTCCCATTTCAATTACAGCATAATTGTGTGAGGGCGAAAGCTCCAACAGAGTTTTCGGGACTCCAATTTCATTGTTGTAGTTATATTGAGTTTTAAGAACATTTCCCTGCGTTGACAAAACCGCTGCAATTAATTCTTTGGCCGTAGTTTTACCTACTGAACCAGTAACAGCAATTATCGGTATACTGAATTGGTCGCGCCACCAACGGGCGATCGCCTGGTAAGCTTTTAAAGTATCGTCAACGCGCAACAGCGGAAAATTGGGAACTTCTGCTTGCCAATCGCGATCGACTACCGCAGCAATCGCCCCCAAATCCCGGGCTTTTGCCACAAACTGATGCCCGTCAAAATTGTCTCCCCGCAGCGCCAAAAATACTTCGCCCCCCTCAATAGTGCGCGTATCTGTAGCAATACCTGTCCCTAAAGCTGTTAAAACGCCCTCAGACAAAGCAGGCAAAGCTACAGTTAAAATTTCAGCAAGTCGGGCGATACTTACGCGACAGACCATATTACCAGCACTCACATTTCAAATCATTATTTTCACAGCTAATCCTACCTCGCCCGACCTCCAATTTAACTAACTGGGGGCTGCCGACTAGGATTGACTTTGAGACTCCTAATAATCAATCGTCTGCCCACCCAGAAATCCTCTAGAACCCACCCACACTCTTTAGCAATACTTTACACGGTTTATGGTGATTTTAGGCCTTGCTGATTGCTAACAATTCATGTCATGCTGGTGTTGGTAAATAGTTTAACTAAGCAAAAAAGATCGATCGGCTGTCTGTGCAGACCGCTTCCACCCCTAAGCCTCGTCCGGCGAGAAGCTCGGTTGACTCAATTGTTGCCCTTACGAATGCCCATTCATCAAGCCAATAGCGCTGAAAGCTCCTGTCCCATCCTCGGAGGGTTAATCTACAGTGAACGACTATAACAGACAGAGCCTAGAAGAAGAACAGCTACTTTACAACCACTTGCTGGAGTTGGTACAAGTAGAGCAGCCGATCGAACTGATCAACCGTTTTCGTACTTTGTTGATCCACGGTACCGGATACCCCGATCGCACAGTCGCCGACGCACTCGAAAAAATAGCAACCTCAAAACACGCCGAACAAGAATTTAAGTACATCCTCAACCGCTGCTGCCACATTTTGATCAACCGCTGGCAAACATACCCCGGAAAGCAAGCAGCCATCCCGGAATTGATCGCTCTGTTTGAAGAAGCCCCCAAAATAGCATTGGGATACAATCGATCGCGGGCGGCTCACTCCATCCCCAAATTAGTAAATCAATTTACCGAAAGCGAACAGTACCTCACCCTCAAACGCTTAGCCAAAGTCATCACTCACAACAATGAAGACAGCAGCAACAGCAAAATCCCCGCCACCCTCGCCCTCGGAACCTTAATTCCCCGCTACCCTTACCTGTACAAACACTGCCTCCTCAGCGACGACAGCAGCTACGAACAGCAAAAAATCATTCAAAAAATCCAAGCTCAAAAGCAGCAGCAATTTGAAATAGACCTCTCGCAATACGTTGCTCACCAAGTGAGAAAGGCCCAAACAGCCCGCCGGCACACTTCAATCTCCTTCGGCCGGAATATACAAACTATAAAAAATCCGACGCTGTTGAGCGACCCGGAACTGTTCTTTGCCCTCAAGCAATTTGTCGGAAAAGTAGAAGGAGCCGATACCTACAGACAGCTCGCGAGCCGCTTCACGGCGAACACCAGCACAACTGTGACCTACAGCTCCTTTAAAGACGACTTGTACGAATACCTGATTCCTTCTGTCACAGACGATCGCTACGGCAAACGTCAATTTAACGAAAAATTGTATAAGCAACTACAAAATACCTTTCCCCACAACGATGCTCAGAAGTTCAACGAATTTTTAATGATCAGAACTTGCAGCCAGTTATTGAACTTTTTAGTAGTAGAGAGTCCTGCGCGGCCCAACCACTTTGTCTTCATCGACCTGATCTCCAACCTCGGGCCCACCCAAACCACAGGTTTGCTGCTGAAAATCGTCCTAATTTGTGGCAAAGTCAAGCCCTATCTAGAAAAGCGGTTGGCAATTTTGTTCGGTCACTACGAATTCAGTAGTCGAGAAGGCGTGGTGTGGTTAGTCAAAGCCCTGGAAAACCTGAATCTAGCTTTGAGTACAAATTTTGGCAAAATGGACGTATCTTTCCTGCGGTAGCCAGCCTGTCCCACAACTTTCTCAGGTTCCAGCTTGGCAAAACATCAGAGGTCGAAATCGGGTTTCTGAATACCCTAAAAGTTGAACCTTAAATTATAACGACCTAATTAACTGCTGAAACCTATTCAAAAGACGCTATTCTGTGTTAAAATCCCAAGTGTATCAGATTCGGTTGCAGGCTTTGTTCATTGCTACAGAATTGTTTAAAAACTTGCCCTTCTGTATCGGCAGGGGACTCTCCGAAACTGAAATCTTTGCACTGTCTAATTTTTGGAGTTATTCCTCATGTCGATATACGTCGGTAACTTATCCTACCAAGTTACCCAAGAAGACATCACCACCGTCTTCGCCGAATACGGAACCGTTAAGCGAGTACATCTACCTACCGACAGAGAAACCAGTCGCCCCCGCGGCTTTGGTTTTGTAGAAATGTCAACAGATGCCGAAGAAGATGCAGCGATTGCTGCTCTCGACGGAGCAGAGTGGATGGGTCGCGACCTCAAAGTTAACAAAGCTAAGCCCCGCGAAGATGAAGGCGGCCGGGGCGGCGGCAACCGGGGCGGCGGCGGCCCCGGCAAATTTGGTCGCGGCGGCGGCGGAGGAGGCGGAGGACGTTATTAATTTCCTAGGATCGAGATTTGAGATTGGAGAGTTGAGATTGGCGAGGAGAGTTCACTTAGCTCAGAACCACCGTCCGAACCACTTCCGGCCTGGTTGATCCCAACCGCAGATCTTCAAGTTTCCCGATCGACCGCATTAAATATACCAAAAAGCCAAGGGTCGATCCCTTGGCTTTTTGGTATGAAGATTATGAGGTTTGAGTCAGAAACGGTGTGGGCCAAGCCCTTCGAGTGCCTCTACTGTTCTAATCGTCTGGTTCAATGCTGCTGCTCAATCCGTGATTGTTGAGCGTTTCAGCGTAAAACTCAGCGTGTTCGAGAGCGCAAACAATCACCAATCCCAGCCCGTTAGTGTGGGCTTCCATCATCACATTCACAGCCTGTGGCTGAGTCAAACTCGGTACCGTCGCCATCAAAGTCTGCACCACGTACTCCATCGGATTGAAATCATCATTGTGCAGCAGAACGCGGTAGCGCGGTGCAAGCTTCCGGACTGTAGAAGGCTTTTGAATAATTTCGACAGACACTAATCTATACCTCCTGAGTTATAGAATGTTAAAATTTGTCAATAATCTTGAGCCGGATTGCTCCGCTGTGCAAGAGTATCTCACCGAACAATGCGCGTTGCGGAAGTCCCTAGCTTCTGATATGGGTAGTTTACTTTCAGTTATTTTATTTAAATCTCGAAATTCAGACAAGGTGGTGCACTGGTCGATCGCGAGCTGTGAACCCAAAACCCAACGCAGAGCGGGGTGTCCCCAGCGTGTAGCCGCCACCTTCCTAGCGCCATAATATTAGAAAGGCGAGATCGGTTAAAAATAACAAACTACTACCTGTTGAGTCTCCAGAACTGACGGAAGCTGATATGAAACGCAAACCTAACTCCTACAACGACGACAGATTCAACGACCCATTCCGGGGAGATGAAGACTCCGGCTCATTTGGCGGACAGTCGCGGCGCCAACCTCAGTCCAGCAAACCTTCGTTCCTCAATTCCGCCACCATCGGGATTTTAACAGCCGTTTTTATTCTGGGAATTGGGATCGGCATTGCCTTCAGTTCCACAGCTACAATTAGCCCAGAAAACGTAGCATCCCGGGAATTTATCGATCGCAGCGCCCCCAACCCCGAACTTTGCGTGCAGTTTGGAGCAAGTGCGATGGTGACAGATATGCGCCTCTACGTCACCCTCAACCCCTTCAACGTCTACATCTCGCAGCCGAGTATGCGTCCCGGATGCGTCCTGCGAACCAATAACTGGGCCATTCTCGAACAGCGAAAACTGATCAACCAAAACCAAGTGCGGGAGTGCAAAAATCGCATGAACACCTTTGGTTTCACCGGCCCTCTGGAAGGTCAACCGGAAATTAACTGTATCTACCAAAACGACGGCGCGAAAAACCTGTTCCTCAACCAACCTGGTTCGACAGCTCCAGCGACAGAAGGTCAAAATTTCTAACTGCGAGCATTTATAGGACTTACGCACTCCATGGCTCAAATGCCGATCCCCCCTTAACTGCCCCCTACTCCCCGCTCACGCAGGGGGGAACCTGAAAGCCCCCCTGCGTGAGCGGGGGTTGGCGGGATCGATGCGTAAGTTCTGATTTAACTGGGAGCATCGGATCGATCGCCTAAAATAGGTGCGATCGACTTAAAGCTACTATTGGGGAAGCGGCTCACCAAAGTCGATAATCCGCTGTTGTGGTGCAGCAGGACGGCGTACAGTGGCAGAACCTATCCCCTGGCGTCCGTTAACCGGAACCCTGACTAAAGGCAAAGTTATCGGTCGGATTTGCTCGTTTGGAGTTGACTGCTGCGAAGAGTTTTGATTGTAAGTTATCGCCTGAGGCGATGCAGGTGGGACGGGCGATCGGGCAGCAGTTGAGTTGGGAGCAGTTGGCGGCTGGTTTTGCGGTACTTGTATTGCAGGCTGGGTTTGCCTTTCGGTAATTTCCACCCTCGCACTAGGTTCGATCGAGGGACGCAACACCCAGCGATTTTGGCCGACTCTTTGGAATTGAATTTCTTCGCCGTTGAAAGCCACTCCGGGAGCCAAATTTACCAAAATTCTCGCCGTTCCAGATTGCAGTTGAGTCACCGCCACAGAACGCACAGTGGCTTGCGGGTATAGTTGAGTTGCATCGACTCCGAGATCGGTATTGGGCAAATCCACAGCAATTTGAGACGGGTTGACTAGAGAATATGTGGGAGTTGTGCCCTCTGGGAGAGTAATTTCTAGCTGATTTGTGGCGGGATAGAACTGCCAACTTGTGACTGTAGAAGCATTTGCTGGTTGCTGTGTTATTTCGATTGTCGCAACAGTGGCGGTGGCTGCTATACTCAGAGCGATCGACACAGAGCCTAACAATGAGCGTAAAATACACTTAGCAGTCAATTTTTGTAAGTTGGCCCCAAATTTCGGGGGTAATTTTTTATATTGCATGGCAGAAGAGTGAAAGTTGAGATTTTAAGTAGCTTTGAGGATAATTTTTTTGGGGAGAGGTGTTGCGGGCGATCGCACTCATTACGGGAAGCGCCGCTTGACGCTAAAAGTCTAGCATTAATTGGTAATTGGGGAATGGGGATTTGGGAATTGGAAGTTAAAATATTCTGCTTGATACCAACAGATACGCATTCATGCTTCTTTTCTTTTCCTTCTCCTTCAACTAAGGTTAAGGTGCGCGATCGGCACCAGAAGAAAAACTGGTAGCGCGCAGGCGAAGCAGGAGGAATTAACATGAAAAATTTAGCTAAATGGAAATTAGTGCGATCGCGCTTGGTGCTTAACCACAAGTGGTGTCAGGTGAGACAAGATGAAATAGAATTGCCCAGCGGACAGATTATCGACGACTTTTTTGTTAATGTCCGACCCAATATCGCCCTACTATTTGCCGTGACAGAACAGCAAGAACTTGTATGTGTGCGCCAATACAGGCATGGAGTCGGCGAGATTTTGCTGGAACTTCCGGGGGGAAGTTTCAATCCTGCCCAAGAAAGTGGCAAATCTGCTGCTGCCCGAGAACTCGCCGAAGAAACTGGATATGTTGCTGAAGAAATCTGGGAACTAGCAACGTTATATGACAACCCGGTAAAAGACACCAATTCTATTTACCTATACTTTGCTAAAAATGTCAAGCTTTCCAGCCAAATACAATTGGATATTACAGAAGATATTGAAGTAGTTTTAATCCCCATTGCCGAAGTTTTGTTGAAAATAGCAAGTCGAGAAATTTGCGTAGCAGGAAGCATCGCTGCTATTTTTTTAGGATTAGATTTTTTGAACAGACAGCAGTTGGGTTTGTAGTGAGGACTTTAGTCCTCTAAGGGATGCGGACTAAAGTCCTCACGCTCGATCCTTTCTGTTTGTAGTGAGGACTTTAGTCCTCTAAGGGATGCGGACTAAAGTCCTCACGCTCGATCCTTTCTGAGTTTTGTCTTAAATTTGGGTTCGATCGTTCGGAATGCAAGTCCTCTAAGGGATGCGGACTAAAGTCCTCACGCTCGATCCTTTGTGAGTTTGGTTTTACCTAGAAAAAGTCACAAAATCCAGAGCAGTAATAGCGTTGTTAATCCCAAAAATATTAGCTAAAACCTCCCCAGTGGCAGCAACTTGCAGGACATAACCGTTCGCCGTCGCGTTAAGTCGCAAGGAGTCGAAACTCAAACCGGCATTTAACACAAACTTGTCGGTTCCTGCTTCAAAATTGAGGACAGTATCGATACCGGTGTTGCTATTTAATACAAAAAGATCGCTCCCGATACCTCCAATTAAAGTATCCTCCCCCGCACCGCCAAACAGCCAGTCATCTCCGATACCTCCAGACAGAATGTCGTTACCGCCATCACCGTTCAGAGTATCGTTACCGTCATCACCGTTGAGGGTATCGTTACCGTCATCGCCGTAGAGAAGATCCTCGCCACTGCCGCCGTTGATGCAGTCTTGTTGCCCGATCGCACTTTCGTTATCGCCGCTTATGGTATCGTTGCCATCATCGCCGCACAAAATATCGCTGCCCGAGTCACCGTAAATCAAGTCATCGC
>NZ_JAUBUN010000015.1:57587-149477 GCF_036702665.1 Microcoleus sp. Aus8_D2 | reverse complement strand
AGCAGTCAGCAGTCAGCAGTCAGCAGTCAGCAGTCAGCAGTCAGCAGTCAGCAGTCAGCAGTCAGCAGTCAGCAGTCCTGGCGTCAGCAGTCAGTAGTCAGCAGTCATTAGTCATTAGTTATGGGTTATGGGTTATGGGTTATGGGTTATGGGTTATGGGTTATGGGTTATGGGTTATGGGTTATGGGTTATGGGCGCGAAACACATGACTGCTGACCCCGCCAAAAAATAGATACTTGCTTTCCGATTCCTGTCGCGAGCAGCCCCAAATTTTAGACCAAAGTTCAAGCTTCCAGATTCATCTGTGGAGTTAATCTAAAATCTAAAATCTAAAATCTAAAATCTAAAATCTAAAATCGATCGACTGACTGGTGGCTCGCGTGCCCAGAAAAACGGACAAGTAAAAATCAGGAGAACACTTTTTTAGACCTATGAAAACTCAACCAAGTCAAGACCGGATTATTATTTTCGATACGACTTTGCGGGACGGAGAACAATCTCCGGGTGCATCTCTGAATGTGGATGAAAAGCTGACTATTGCCCGCCAGTTAGCGAGATTGGGCGTGGATGTGATAGAAGCGGGTTTCCCTTTTACCAGCACGGGAGATTTTGAAGCTGTCCAAAAAATAGCGCGATCGGTTGGTACCGAAGATGGGCCGACAATTTGCGGTTTGGCAAGGGCGAGACAACAAGATATAAAAACAGCAGCCGAAGCTCTGAAACCAGCCGTAAATGCGCGAATTCATACGTTTCTGGCGACATCTGACATTCACTTGGAATATAAGCTGAAAAAGACGCGGGCTGAGGTTCTGGAAATTGTGCCGGAAATGGTGGCTTACGCTAAGTCTTTTGTGGATGATGTGGAGTTTTCGCCGGAAGATGCTTGTCGTTCGGAACCGGAGTTTTTGTATCAGGTTCTGGAACGGGCGATCGCCGCCGGTGCAACTACTGTTAATATTCCCGATACTGTGGGCTACACGACTCCCAGCGAGTATGGGGCTTTGATTCGGGGAATTAAGGAAAATGTGCCGAATATCGATCGCGCAATCATTTCGGTTCACGGCCACAATGATTTAGGATTGGCCGTTGCTAACTTTTTGGAAGCTGTGAAAAATGGCGCCAGACAGTTGGAATGCACGATTAACGGGATTGGGGAACGGGCGGGAAATGCGGCTTTGGAAGAGTTGGTAATGGCGCTTTACGTGCGGCGCCAATATTATAATCCGTTCTTGGGCCGAGCTGCGGATTCTGACGAACCGCTGACGAATATTGACTCGCGCCAAATTTACAAAACTTCTCGCTTGGTTTCCAATTTGACGGGGATGTTGGTGCAGCCAAATAAGGCGATTGTTGGGGCTAATGCTTTCGCCCACGAGTCGGGAATTCATCAAGACGGGGTGCTCAAAAATAAGCGGACATACGAGATTATGGACGCTGAGTCGATCGGCTTAACGGAAAATCAAATCGTACTCGGCAAATTATCCGGTCGCCACGCTTTCCACACTCGCTTGAAAGAGTTGGGTTTTGAAATGGCCGACGATGAGCTAAATAAGGCTTTTGTCAAATTTAAAGATTTAGCCGACAAGAAAAAAGAGATTACCGATTGGGATTTGGAGGCGATCGCCAACAACGAAGTCCACCAAGCACCCGAACTTTTCCGGTTAGAATTGGTACAGGTGTCCTGCGGCGACAAATCTCGCCCGACAGCAACCGTGACGGTGCGGAATCCGGCGGGAGAAGAATTGACCGATGCTGCGATCGGGACAGGGCCTGTAGATGCGATTTACAGGGCTATCAACCGCGTGGTAAACGTACCGAACGAGTTGATCGAATTTTCTGTACAATCGGTGACAGCGGGCATAGATGCGATCGGCGAAGTCACAATCCGCTTGCGCCACGAAGGCAAAGTATTTTCCGGTCACTCAGCAAATACCGACATTATCGTCGCATCCGCAGAAGCATACATCAGCGCCTTAAATCGCCTGTACGTGTCATTGCAGCCTATTCCTGAAAAGCCAACTGAGATCAGAAATGAAGTTGTTGCAGAAGCACAGCGCTGATAAATTAATTGTCAGCCATCTTTCTTAAAACCAACCGCAGACGAACCCAGATCGAAGCAGATGCAATCTCAACTAATCTGCGTTAATCCGCGTTCATCTGCGGTTTAAAATTAATTATTAGACCAAAATAAACCATTTAAAAATGCAAGAAGAAACATTAAAAAAAGAGCGACAATTCCACGATGCTTGGGCATCTACCATCGATGTAGACGGCATTCGAGTCAATGATTACTTTGAAGCTTGCACCGCCCCAGAAAATAGATTTATCCTCAAGCAAATGGGCGATATTAGAGGCAAACGCCTGTTAGATTTAGGCTGCGGCGCCGGAGAAAATAGCGTTTATTTTGCTAAAAAAGGCGCTAATTGTGTGGCAGCAGATTATTCTCAGGGCATGGTAGATGTGGCGCTGAAATTGGCCGAAAAAAACGGTGTCAAAATAGAAGGTTGCACTGTCAATGCAATGGCGCTAGATTTCCCAGACAACAGTTTTGATATTGTTTATGCTTCCAATTTGCTGCACCATTTGCCGGAACCAGAAAAGGCAATTCGCGAAATGCAGCGCGTCCTGAAACCGGGTGGCAAAGCTTGTTTTTGGGACCCGATGAAGCACAATCCGGTGATTAATGTTTACCGCAGGATGGCGACTGAGGTGCGGACTGAGGATGAAACTCCTTTGAATATTAATATTGTGAATTTTGTCAAGTCTTTGTTTTCGGAGACAGCTTACGATACGTTTTGGCTGACGGCGCTGTGGATTTTTTTACGCTTTTATTTGATTGAAAAGGTGCATCCGAATGAGGAGCGTTATTGGAAAAAGATTATTCTTGAACAGGAGAGATTGAAACCGGAATACTCTCGGTTGGAAGGGTTGGATGGATTTTTGAAGAAGCTGCCTTTGATGAAGCGGTTGGCTTGGAATTTGGCTGTGGTAGCAACGAAGTAAGACGATTTTAGATTTTAGAATGGGGAGTGACTGATAACATTAGTGGTAGGGTACGTCAGTTTTGAGGTTATGGAATCAGCACCGAAAGTATCATTCTGATGCACCATTTCCGGTGCGTCATTTTTGAGATTGTTGGTTTGTATCGACAATAATCGTAACTGACGCACCCTACTTCAAGCTCTAAAAGAAGTACAATAAGTCTAAGCATTTAATTAAGAGGCTAATTATGCCAGAAACTATTACTGCTGTCTACGAAAACGGTGTTTTTCGCCCCTTGAGTTCTGTCTCTTTTCAAGATGGGGAAACTGTGCTACTCAAAATAGTACCGGAAGTTCCAGGGGAACAGCTTAAGAACGATCGCGAATTGGCGATTAAGCTGATGGATAAACGCGGACTGATCCGTTGGCCAAATCAGCAGAGTCAAATTGATCCAGCCGAATTAGCGCGACGCGAAAAGAATTGGCGCGAACTGTTTGAAAAACTGAAGGGAAGATCGGGAACATCTGTCTCTGAAATAGTTATCGAGGATCGCGGCCCGTGGTAAATGCTTATTTTCTAGATACCAGCGCTTTGGTTAAACGATATGTGCCAGAAATAGGAAGTAGTTGGATTCAATCAATTGCTGATGTGGCTAGCAATAACGATTTAGCTATTAGTCAGATTACATGGGTGGAGGTACACAGCGCGTTTGCGCGCCGTCAGCGCGAGGGAAGTCTGTCTGCTGGTGAACTCGATTTATTGTTGGAAAAGTTTCGCCATGACTTTGATACTCAATACCGAGTAATCGAAGTTGACCCAGCGTTGATTGAAAGCGCGGGTCAATTGGTTATTCAATACCCGTTACGCGCCTATGATGCTGTACAATTGGCATCGGGTTTGTACGTTCAATCTGTTTTAACACCAATGCCAGAAACTCAACTAATTTTTGTTTCGGCGGACAACAGGTTGCTGAATATTGCTCAGTCTGCCGGTTTGGCGATCGATAATCCTAATAATTATCCGCAATCCAACGGTTTGTAGTGAGGAATGCGAGTCCTTCTTGGATGCGGACTGAAGTCCTCACTACGAACCTTATGGATGCGGACTGAAGTCCTCACTACGAACCTGTATTATTGGGGTGGTTATTTAGAGGATTTCTTTCAAGGTTTTAATTAATATTTGATTTTGTTCTTCTGTACCTATACTAATTCGCAATTTGTCTTCTAATCGCGGCTGATTAAAGTATCTAATCAATATTCCCCGTTCTTTGAGTGTTTGATAAATCCTTTCTGCATCGCCGTTGGGTGGCCTAACTAACAAAAAGTTGGTTTGCGAAGGCCAAACTTCAAAGCCTAATTCCTTGAAACTAACGGCTAGTTTTGCTCTGGAAGCCTTGATTTTTTCGGCGTTGGCTGTTTTGTGGTCTGAATCTGCGATCGCACTCGCCGCCACCGCATAAGCTATAGCATCCACATTGTAGCTGTCTTTGATTTTATTTAATTCAGCCAATAGAGTCGGATTTGCTATGGCAAAACCCAACCTCAATCCTGCTAGCGAATAACCTTTTGAAAGCGTCCTCAATACTATAACATTACTGTAGTTTATTGTCAAGTCCAAAGCATCATTTTCTGCGAAATCTACATAAGCTTCATCGATGACAAGAATGCCCGATAACTCTTGAGCCAGTTTCTCCAAATCTGCAACAGATATAGCTGTTCCCGAGGGACTGTTCGGCGAAGCTACAAATGTCACAGCACCTCGGGCTGCTATTAGCCAATCTACTGGTAACTTGTAGTCGTCTGGATAAGGAACTTCGACAAATTTTGCATCTTGAATTTGTGCCAGCGTGCGGTACAGTACATAGGTAGGTGAGGGACAAACAACGGGTTTCCCAGCTTCGCCCACAGCGCGAACTATCAAGTTTAATAAATCATCGCTGCCGTTACCTACCGCAATCCAATCGTCAGGAACTCCCAAAGCTTTACTAGCGGCGATGCGGAAACTTTTGCCAGTTGGATCTGGATATCTGCGCAGCATTTCTGGGTCTATTTCCTGAAGCACTTTTAAGGCTTTGGGAGAAGGCGGATAGGGATTTTCATTAGAATTTAGTTTGATAATTTTTGTGCCTAGCGGTGGCTGTTCTCCGGGTACGTAGCCGGACATTTCGTGGATGCTTTGGCGAAAGTAGTTCATTGATTTGAGATAGTCGCCTGGTGAGGGCGGGTTTATAGATATTGTGGATGTGAATAAAAAATTGTTGGTGAAACCCGCCCCTACAGGTATTGATATTTATCTGCATTCCGAAGCGTACCCTTCGTCCAGGCGAAGCGCCTACATCTGCGGTTAAAAAAATCATATCAAACAATTAGTGACAATCCGAGTTATACCCAAATCAATTAACTTTTGCATATCTGCGCGATCGTCCACCGTCCACGCCACAATGTCAACTCCCTGACTGCGGGTTTCTGGAATTAGTGCGGGGTTTTCCAGCAAAACGCGATACAGGCTGCTAATCAAGTTATCGCGATGGGCGACAGCTTGAGACAATTGAGTGTTGTACGCTTCTAGATTAGCAACAATGTGCCCGATCGCCAAATCGCCATTTAGCCGCCGCACTTGTCCGAGAAATTTCTCGCTAAACGAGGTAATAAGGCATTTTTCTTTGATTCCTGCACCATGCAAAGTATTGACAAACTCCGCGACTTCTGTCTCCGACCATTCGCAGTGCGGCTTGACATCAAAGTAGAGAAATTTGTCAACATTTTTCAGGATGGCTAAGGCTTCTTTCAAGGTAGGAATTTTTTCATCGGAAAATTCATCGCTAAACCATTTACCCGCATTGAGTGTCTGCAAGTCTGACAGGTTTGTTTCCCTGACTTTACCGCAAACTCCGGTGATTCTATCGAGGGTGGCGTCGTGGAAAACGACGGGCACGCTGTCGGCGGATAACTGGATATCAAATTCGATCGAATCGGCTCCGCGGGCGATCGCCCTGGAAAATGCTGCTAAAGTGTTCTCAGGGGAGCTCGCCGAAAATCCGCGATGTGCGATAATTTCTAAATTCATTCTTGGTAGTAAGGACTTTAGTCCTCGTTTGTAGTAAGGACTTTAGTCCTCGTTTGTAGTAAGGACTTTAGTCCTTTGCGCAAGTTTTAAGAGGACTGAAGTCCTCACTACGAACAGCCATCTAAAAATTCTGCCACAGTTTGATTGAAAGTTTCCGGTTGAGTCAAAAAACACCAGTGATTCCCCGGTACTTTGACAATTGTCAGATTTTGCAAGTATGTTTTGTAGGGCTGCATTTGCCAATCCATGCGATTTACGCCTGTTTCCGGCTGTACGAACAAAGTCGGAATATCAATATTTTCCGTTAAACCGGCAACTTCCATCACTTCGGTAAATATCTGATTTCTGGCGGGAATCGTAAATTTACTTCCCCAACTTCCGTCGGATTTTTGTTCGATGTGGTTTTGGAATATCATTTGCTGCATTTGGCTCCAACCGGCGTATTCTCCCGATTGTTTAGCTGCTGCTTCGGCTTGGGCTAACGTCGCAAACGGGCCCATACATTTGAGACAGTCTAACTTGCGGTAAACAATTGGTAGCGTGAGTTTCATCACGGCGGGCAGCTTGGTGATGAAGATTGGGTCTACTAAGATCGTACTGGAAATGCGATCGCCATTCTGCCGCGCCCAAATCAATGCTAGTTTTCCCGTCCAAGAATGTCCGACAATGTGGGCATCCGGCCAGTTGAGGTGTGCCATCAAAGCTTCCAAATCTGCGATCGCCCTTGCAAAAGTATAACCGGTTTCCGGTTTGCCGCTCTCTCCGTGGCCGCGCATATCTGGCGCTACAATATGATAGCGGTTGGACAAATAATTGCCCAAACCAGTCCAGACAACCGCACTATCTGCTAAACCGTGCAACAGCAGCAAACGCGGAACTTTTTCTGTTCCTGTTTGTGAGTTCCATTCTAGATAAGAAAGTTCGATATCTGGTAATTTAAAACTCTGGCGTGTAAACATATAGAAGAAGTTTAACAACCGATTTTTTTACTAATTTTAGGAATAAACCAAAGGTTTGTAGTGAGGACTTTAGTCCGCATCCATGGCTAGGACTAAAGTCCTCACTACAAACCTTATCCTAAATTTTACCTTTTAAACTCAACAAAATAAACTGAGTTTTCTGAGCTTCCTCAAAATTATCATCGCTCACCAAAACTACACTTTGACTGCCGTCTGGCAACAGCGGGCCGAGAGTCATTCCCTCTAAATTGTACAGCGGAATGCCCAATTCACCCAAGTCCAGGAGTAACTTTTTCCTCACAGGTTCAACCATTCCTAGTTGCCCCTTAAAACTCTCGATCCTCGAAGTATCCGTCGCCGCCCCAACCGCTACTTGATAAATTTTAGCACCGTATCCCGATATCCCAAAGGAACGCTCTAAACTTAAAAATTGACCTCCACCAATCGTTACCAATTCTGTTAATCCGTTCAAAACAGTCATCGGAACTTGGTCTAGCTGGTAAAGATTTTCTGATACTAATTGCGGCGTTTTATCGACGATAATATAATGTAAAACACGGAGTTTGCTTGCTTTTTCTGGGTCTAAATCTTGAGTTAACGGCGCTGCCGTCGCCGTAAACAACCGAAACGGATCGAGACCGCCCGGACTAAAGGTTTCTGGGTCGATGCTTAAAGATTCAAAACCTAAATTTTTCTGGACTCCTTGCTGCTGTTCTTCATCGCTGGTATCGGGAATGTAGCGCTTTGGTATTGGCAATTTTCCTCGCAATTTCCCGGTGGAAAGGTCAAATTCTCCGAGAAAGGGAGGGCTGCCTTCGCTGGCGACAAATACTGAATTCCGAGGAGACAGGGCGATGCCTTCGGGATTGATGGCACCCCAAAGGAAGGTTTCACCGTCTGCTTTTTTGAGGGATGTAACGCCTTCAACAGAAACTTTTTCGAGGCTAATATTGGCGGGATCGCTGGATTTAAGATCGAGTCGGAGACTGTAAAATCTGGCTTCTCCGTTTTCGCTTTGGTCGTCGGAAAGGGCGTAAAAACGATAAGCTTTAGAAGTGACGCCACTAATACCTTTGGGGTCGTAGGTGATTCCTGATAAACCGCCGACTGGCGCTCCTTCAAAGTTGATTTTTGGCAATTGGTACTCGCCCAAAAAGTCCAGGGATATTTCAGGAAAAGAGCGGTCTCTAGCAACGGCGGGAGGAGGGGCGCAAGCTGTGCATACAGTTAGGAAAATTAGAGCTAAACTGAATAGGCGCAAAATGCGTTGGCGAAGCCCTCCAAGAGGATCGCCCAAAGCCTTTAAATCAAAACAATTGCTCAGTGCGGTAAGTTTTATTTGGTCGATCTTGTTCAACTGTTGGCTTTTGTGCCATCTTTGTGACATAATTTATACCGTTTTGTAAATATGCAAAATTTGATGTTTCGAGCAGGGATGCCGAATCGCGGCAACCAAATTTTGAGAATGAGAAATTCTGTGCCATTTGGGTGCTTGCTTTTCTTGTGGCTGTGTGCTGGTTCTATTGCTAGGGCCCAAACTAATCCACCAGGCCTCGATCAATTTTCTCCTAATCCTCTAGAAATTACCACACCCGAGCCCCTAAAACCCGCTACTGAATCTTTGAGTAGCACTCAGCGGGACGAACTGACAGCGGCTTTGGAACAGTTAAACTTAGAAGCAGCGGCTAAACTGGAAGCTGGAGATGGGGCTGGTGCTTTTGATATTTGGTTCCGGGAATTGCGGCTGCGCCGATATCTCGGCCCGGCGGCGGAAATTGCTGCTTTGAGTCGGGTGGGAAGTGTGGCTTGGAGTAGCAATAAAAACCTCGAACTTCAGCTTATTACTAAACGGTTGCAAGCAATTCACCAACAAGTTAAATCGCAAGTGCCGGTAAATACTGAGTTACTGCCGGCATTGGCTGTGGCTTTTGGGCAGGTGCGCGCTAAAGGCCCGACTGTAGAAGTTTACCAACAAATTCTTGAAAATGCGCGCCAAAATCAAGATATATTGGCTCAGGGTCAGATTTTAAAGGCGATCGCACTTATTCACATCAATTGGCTGAGTTACGATAAAGCTGCTCCCGTGTATGAGGAATTGGCAACTTTAATTCAGGAAAACCGCGCTGTATTTGCGGCTAATGCTGCTGTACCAATTGCTGCTGTAACGGCGGGAAACGGCGCGCCACCGCAGCCTGTAACTCCTCCTACCGAGGTGGATACTCTCAGACAGTTGGCCTACGTTTACCAGCAGTCGAAACAGCCCCTAAAGGCGATCGCAGCCCGGGAAAAACTAGCATCTGTCTATCTTAACCTGCAAAACCCGGCTGCTATACCACCGCTCAAAATTGCGATCGGCACCGATTACCAAACTATAGGCCAAATCAACTTAGCAGCTCAATACTATCAGGAAGCCTACAATTTAGCCGTTCCCATTCAACAATACGCCCAAGCTAGCGAAGCTTTGGATAAATTAGCATTGCTTTATCGATCGCAAAAACAGCTAGAACCGACTGTGCGGATATATCAAATGCAGTTGTTGTTGGAAGAACGGGCTTACAATTGGTACGGATTGATGAGTGCTTACGACAATCTCGGTCAAGTTTATCAGGAAATGAAGGCTTACGATAAAGCTTTGGAAGCCTATCAAAAGGGGTTGGAAGTGGCTAAAAGATTGGGACACAGAAAAGAGTATTTTGATAAGAAGATTATTAAGGTTAACAAGCAATTGCAAAGGACTTCGTAGTTGTCTCCTGACAATAATGTCAACTTATGATGTCAGTCATTGAAATGTAGTAAGGTGCGATCGAAACGCACCCTACGAAGATACTTTAGACTGGTAAGTTTGTCGCGAAATAGAATAATATACTACAATACGGTTCACTTAAAATATGACAACAGAGAAAACTAATGCAAAATAGACCCGCTCGTTTGCTTCGTTCCTCGCAATGACCATCTTAAGTAAACCGTATTGTAATATACTACATCAGTTTCGTAAGAATGAGCATTTTTTTCATATTTCATGCCAACTTATCGTCTGGCGTAAATTGTTTCAGATACAATCGGGCTGTCTCTATTGATTGCATAATTAATACCACTATATTATGATACCACTTTTGATAAGTCTTGCTACAAAAATTTTGGTTGAATTTACTTCCTCAACTAAACTAAACTACTTTTGACTGGTAGATTTTTCGCGAGATTGAATAATATACTCGATCGGAATCGTCGAGGTTATGCTGGTATCTCATCCCCACTTTTGCCATTACCCGCCGCGAGGCGATGTTTGCGGTATCTGCAACAGATCCAATTTTTTCTAGTTTCAATACTTCAAATCCATACTTGAGGCTAGCCGCTGCAACTTCCGATGCTAAACCTTTCCCCCAATACGCTTTTGCTAACACGTAACCGACTTCTACTTCAGGTGTTTTGCCTAAGAAGCGAAGCCCCCCGTCGCCGATCAATTGGTTATTTTCTTTATTGACAACAGCCCACAAACCGAAAGCGTGTTTTTCCCAATCTGCGATTATCTGAAATAAATCTGCTGCTGTTTCTTCTCTATTTCTGACGCCTTCGCTCAGATACTTCATCACTTCCGCATCGCTGTAGATGCGGTACAGCTCATCTAAATCGTCTGGCGTAAATTGTCTCAGATACAATCTAGGTGTTTCTATCTCTTGCATGATGATTATATAACTTCTACCAGTCGATTATAATACCAGTTTTGTTTGGATACAAACATTTTGGTTGGGTTTCGTTCCTCAACCCAACCTACGGTTTACCGATCTTCATGCAAAAAATATCTCCAATAATTCTTGTGGAACAGGCATCCTGACTGTTCTAGACTTAGTTTTTTGGAGAGGTCTAAAATATTGATTCTCTTTGTTACAATTATTAATTGGATGTATTATACCAGTTTTCCTGTAAATGACCATTTCCTCACCAGTAACAGACACCGCAAAAGAACCCCGCCGCGAAACAGACTGGCGGTTATTCATGAGGTTGGCATCTTACGCAACCCGCAGCAAACGCTTGCTGATTATTTCGATCGCACTATTAGTACCGCTAGCAGTCTCAGGAGCAATTCAACCGATTCTCATCGGACAGGCAATTTCGGCAATTCGAGCGGAACCTACCTATGAATTCTTGCGAGGATTGCCTTTATCTGCTGCATTAAATGTTTTGGCAGTATTGCTGATGCTAACTATAACATTTAGATTGGCACTGCAATCAGTTCAAGGATATTTAGTCACCAAAGTAGGGCAAATTATTACTACTGATATTAGAAATGATTTGTTCGCTCACGTCACATCGCTAGCAGTGAGATTTTTCGATCGCACTCCCGTCGGTAAATTGATGACTCGCCTCACCAGCGATGTAGAAGCTTTGGGGGAAGTATTTTCCGGCGGGGCGATCGGAATTGTCAGCGATTTATTTTCTATTTTAGTAATTGCCATTTTCATGTTTACCATGCAGTGGCAACTAGCTTTAATGTTGGTAACGATGATGATACCAATTACCGCCCTGATAATTTATTTCCAATACCAATATCGCATCGCCAATTACACTACCAGAGAAGAACTTTCGGATCTCAACGCCCAACTGCAAGAAAACCTAACTGGTATTGGCGTTGTGCAGCTATTCCGCCGCGAAAGATTCAACTCAGAATTGTTTAATGTCACAAACAAACGCTACATTAAAGCCGTTGATAAAACGATTTTTTACGACTCAGCCGTATCTGCGACATTAGAATGGATTGCTTTAGTGGCGATTGCAGCCGTTTTGTGGATGGGCGGTCAAAATGTTCTGCAAGGTACTCTTAACTTTGGTACTCTGTCGGCATTTATTTTATTTGCTCAGCGTCTCTTCGATCCGCTGCGCCAATTTGCCGAGAAATTTACGGCTATTCAAGCAGGATTTACCGCTGTAGAACGGATTAGCGATATTCTTAACGAACCGATCGAAATTAAAGATCCAACTAGCGGGAAGCAGGAAGAAAGTTCGGCAGCAGATTTTGTAACGGATGTAACGGATGTAGCGGATGTTAGGAAGAGGGAAGAGGGAAGAAGGGGATATTATTCACCGCTGCTGATTGCCGGTCATCCAGAGGCTTTTGCCTATAATTTATCTTCAAATGAGGAAGAATTGGTAGAGGATAATCAAACTCCTGTAAGTTCTGAATATCGCCTATCAGCTAACAATCAAAAATCGCTAGTTGTCCCTGCTGAATCAAAGCAAGCCGCATCCGGAGAAATCCAATTTGACAATGTGTGGTTTGCGTACAAAGAGAATGAATATGTCTTGCAAGACCTCAATTTTACCATCAAATCGGGCGAAAAAGTAGCATTAGTCGGCCCTACGGGTGCGGGAAAAAGTTCGATTATCCGTCTCCTGTGCCGCCTTTACGAGCCCACGCGAGGCAGGATTTTGGTTAATCATGTGGATATTCGCGATTTGCCTCAAGCGGAATTGCGGAGACACGTAGGGGTGATTATTCAAGATGGCTTTCTATTTGCGGGTGATGTGAAGAGCAATATTAGCCTGGGCGAAAGTTACTCGATGGAGGAAATTCACGCAGCAGCAGAAAAGACAAATGTTGCTCGTTTAATTGAAGAGTTACCTCAGGGTTATGACACGCAATTGCGGGAGAGGGGAACCAATCTTTCGGGGGGACAAAAGCAATTGTTAGCGTTTGCTCGCGCGGCTATTCGCAACCCCAGTATTTTAGTTCTCGACGAGGCGACTGCTAGTTTGGATGTGGGGACAGAAGCTTTGATTCAAGAGGCTCTGGAGCGTTTGATGGCGGACAGAACGGCGATAATCATTGCTCACAGGCTCTCGACTATCCGAAATGTCGATCGCATTTTGGTACTCAAACGCGGGCAGTTAGTAGAATCTGGCAGCCATGAAGAGTTGTTGCAACTAGAAGGTTTGTATGCCAGTTTGTACAAGCTACAAATGCTGGGAAGTTAGACAGTAATAAAAAAGGTTTGTAGTGAGGACTTTAGTCCTTCTTTCTGAGGACTAAAGTCCTCACTACGAACTAATATTATCGTGATTGTCGATCGCATTTTGGTACTCAAACGCGGGCAGTTAGTAGAGTCGGGCAGCCATGAAGAATTGTTGCAGCAAGAAGGTTTGTATGCTAGTTTGTACAAATTGCAAATGCTCGGAAGTTAGACACTAATAATATTGGTTCGTAGTGAGGACTTTAGTCCTTCCCGGATGCGGACTAAAGTCCTCACTACGAACCGTTTTTATCGTGATTTTTCGAGCAGACACGATATCATACTGCTCGCGATACAGCAGATTGCAGGTTTATGAGGTACACGGGGCAATCCCATGCCCCATGCCCCATGCCCCATGCCCCACGCCAGACTGTACCTCATATTGCTAAAAACTGCTGTATATATGTTGCCACTGCCATTTTAAATCTCAAGTTTTAAATCGGATCATTTGCCAAAAATTATTTTTCCAAGGGTTTGTGGCAGGTGAGTTATGTGTTGAAAAAGCTGGTTTGGCCCGATGCCAAACAATAACTGCATCGCCAGCACAATAGCTGCTATAGAAATCGCCGTGCCGATGCTGGCTTTCAATACTTTAAATGCCCAATTAAATACCAGCCAAGATACCAGTAAGGAAGCAATTAAGATGATTAACTCTATTGGCATATAACATTTTTAACTCTAATTTTTAATTTAAGCAATACTGCCGCGCTTCCGGGTTTCCTTATTAGAAATTCCCACATTTTTTAAACCTGCTTTAATCATTTGCTGCTCTAACAAAGCGAAAAAGCTACTTCGATCGCCCCCGGTGACTACTGCTTGGTTGTGGGCTTCTGCTAGCGTCACGGGATAGCCGCCACCTTTGTGTACTTGAGCTAGCATCATTCCTAAGGCTAAATCTAGCTCTGTATTATCTTGTGCTACCCATTCTGGCACTTCTATTCTAGCAATTTCTGTACCCACGTGAACGTAACAAAAATAGATGGGATTGACACCGTATAAATCTAAAATTCGAGCGTGGGATTTCCACAACGGGCTTCTTTGTCCGGGTAGCAGGATTGTGGCCCACAAGACGGCATCTCGCAAGGGTTCAAATTCTTGACAAGGTGCTTTTTCGTCGAAAGCACTGGTGGCGGAAAATCCGACGTTGGGGCAGTTTGTCATGCAGTCTGGTACTTCGTGGGTGCAAGCTTGAAACCGCAAAAAAGATAAGCTTTCGGTGCTGCGAGAAGCGCTCAAGTATCCTAATAGGGGGATTTTGGCGAGGCGCAATTTATCCCAAGCTTCTAAAATTGGCTGCAAAATTCGATCGCGCGCTTCGCTAGGTAACTGTTCCAAAAACCAATAAATCAGGGAACCGTCTACCATTGCTAAAGTTGGCGCCGGCAGTTGATTATCGTTAGCTTTTGCCCAATTGCAGCCGATTTCTGCGAGGGCGATAGCTTCGGAAACGGCGCGACGGTACCCCATCCACTCTTCGGTTCTAATTCCCCACTGTCGCGAAGCATACAAGTCTTCTGGTTTGTAGAAAACTTCGGGCACGCTGTCTAATACTGGGTGGCGACTTTGCCCGTAGTGCAGCATGACAATGCCGACGTTGATTAAGTAACAGTAGGCGATTTCGTGATGGCTGGGCGAAATTTGCGATCCGTCTGTGGCGAAGACTGTGTGGGCGGCGGGCGGTGCGGTGATGTAAGTGCGATCGGACAATGGCTCGATCGGCGTGGCTGCATTGAATAAAGTGCGATCGCTCCAACTCTCTTGCAATTCTACCAAATTTTCCTGGTCTACCGCCGCCTTTTCCAGCAAATTCTGAGCCACTTGCAAACGCTGGCGAGCCGCCAAAGCTTCCACATTCAAATGTTGGCTCATCCCCTGCATTGCCTTGGCTGCTTTAGTTAAATCTAGCATTGGTTTTAACCCTAAATATAGCAATTCTCAATTAAGTGAGAGGTTCGTAGTGAGGACTTTAGTCCGCAAAAAGCAAAGGACTAAAGTCCTCACTACGAACCTATTTTATTAAGTTAGAGGTTCGAGCGTTCGGAATGCAAGTCCTCGGGACAAGAAGGACTAAAGTCCTCACTACGAACCTATTTTATTACTGGGTCATCGACCTGAAAAAATCGATTTTTTTTGTCGATATCCTTGATTTTTTGGGAAATTTCTGTTATATTTATATCATAATCGGAATCTGTTCAAAAATATTATTTTCGCAACCATCCCATTATTAAAGAATACCATGTCAATTGCAAGAAAGTCAACCAAAAAAATGAAAAATCTTGAGGATTTTTTTTGATTGTGAAAAGCAAAAAATCCTACCTGCAAACAAGTCTAGCATTAACATTCGTCAGGCAGCCAATCGGCAAAATCTCCGGCAAACTGCGACAGAGAAAGCAATTGAACGGGTGGATTTAGAGCCACAGATTCCCGTTCTGCCAAAGTATTGTAACCCCAATCAGCCAAAAACAACTTCACCTGAGATAAATCCGGCTGCTGCTTCACCGAGAGCAAAGTTTTTAACCGGTCTTCCACAAACCAAATAGTCGTATCTTTGCCAGAAGCTGCCAAAAATTCCCGCAATATTTGGTGTTTCGGCTTGTTGTATTCCTTGCCAAAAATCAACTCCGACGGCATTTGTACGCCCGCTAGCTGCAAGAGTTCCCGCACAAAACGGCCTTCCTTGGTTGTGACGATCGCGACTTTGACCGAACTCTCCTGTAACGAGTGCAGGCGATCGGCTACTCCGGGATAAAAGCGGTGCAAAGACAGCCATCCATCTAAATCCTCAGCAATCCAATTGTCGCGCAGTCCGTCTAACATCGCGCCGATTGACTGGGCTTTCAAATTATTTTCAGTCAATAGATCCGGGACAATATTCGGCCAATCTAGCAAAATTTGCTCTTCCGTAATTCCTGTCAGCAGGGCGCGAATCAGCAGCGGCATTTCCCAACCGGTTTCAATGGCTGGCCGCACTCGGTAAAAACTCGAAGCTAAATCTGCATCGGGGACTATTTCGATTGGTTTCCAGATTTGACAGTAGCTGCGCCAAGCTGTTTCAAAATATTCGATTAGTCCGTCACAAATAACACCGTCAAAGTCAAGGGCTAGAATTGTTGGAAAGTTATTAGTCATCAATCGATTTTAGATTTTAGATTTTAGATTTTAGATTGGGAATTTAGGTGAATAGTCTCGCTCAAAAAGACTGAACTAGCGGTTTATCCACAATCGAGTCGAGTTTTTGCGACTGCAACAAGTGCGTCCACTCTAGTTTCAGACTCGCATCATTGGGTGCTTTTCGCCGCATTTGGGCTAGAGTAGAAACAGTGTCGTACCAAATCCCATTTTTAGCATAGGCGATCGCCCTGGCCATAGGGTCGGGATTTGCCAAAGCTTTCTTCAGAGTTTCCTTTGGTTCAATTCGCTCCACGAATCCTATAACATAATAATCCCCAGAGCGCTCCTCATGGCAAGCCACCGCAAACGACCACTGATATCGCTTGTTAACCTCAATAAAATTTTGGCGAGATCCTTTTTTAGGAATACTGACCTGAACTATCCCGGGTTTGTCTACTTTGAAAGTAGTTTTGTAAACCTCGGTTTCTTTGCTATCGTCAGCTTGCAACATAAACTCGACTTGAGTTGAATTGGGATAGACATAGGCAAAGAATGTCGGCGACTCTGCTAGGGTTAAACCGATATTAGTTGGAGGGACTAAAGGAGTAATAGATAAATCCGCCGGACAGGGTGAACAGCGAAGTTTTATCAGTCCCCCCTTGTCGGGAACTATTACATCGGGGGTTGGAAATTAACATTTTGACTCAGGAGAATTGGCGGAGACTGGGCCTGCATCGGTGACAGCCAACTAGGGAGAGTAAGTGCGATCGCCAATACGGCGATCGCCAGTGCAACCCCACGTACAAAACGTTTCATTTTTTAACCAGATAGCAGGAAGGTTGGGGCTGCCATTTTTACTCATCCCTAGGAGTTTGAATCGCAGCGGGCGATCGGCTTAATTTATCAATCTTCAGATCCTAGGAAGAAAGACAAAGGGAGCCGACGATCGCAATCGGGAGGATTAAAAAGACTGAACTAGGGGTTTATCGGCGAGCAATTCTAGTTTTTGAGACTGCAACAATTGCGTCCACTCGGCCCTGAGACTCGCATCATTGGGTGCGCGACTGCGCATTTGGGCTAGAGTAGCAAGAGTCTCGTACCAAATGCCATTTTTAGCATAAGCAATTAGCTTCGCCCTCGGGTCGGGATTTGCCAAATCGCTCTTGAGAGTTCCCTGCGGTTCAATTCGCTGCATCCATCCTTTAACAATATAATCTCCCGATCGCTCTTGAGGATCGCAAGCTAGTGCAAATGACCACACATATCGCTTACCTACCTCAATATTTTTGGTCTGGCCTTTGTCAGAAAGGCTAACTCCCACAATTCCGGCTTTGTCAATTTTTAAACTAGATTCGTAGACTACTTCGGATTCATCTTCGTTTAGCAAAACAAACTCTACTTGAGCCGCAGGTTGAGAAACATATACAAAAAATGTTGGCGACTCTGTGAGGGTTAAGCCAATATTGCTTTCAGGTATTAAGGGAGTAATAGATAAACCCTCGCGCAACTGACAGCCTCGACTGGCTCCCCCTTGCCGGTTCTCGGGGGCTGTGACATCTGGGGGTGTGAAATTAACATTCTGACCCAGGGGAGTTGGTGCGGGCACGGCCTGCATCGGTGGGAGCCAACTGGGGAGAGTAACGGAGAGCGCCAATACAGCGATCGCCAGTGCAGTAAAATGTAGAAAACGTTTCATTTTTTTGGACCAATAAAATAATTTTGGGCTAGGCATTTTTACTCCTGACTAGGAGTTTGAATCTCAGTGGCTATAGGCTTAATTTGTCAATATTCATATCCTAGGAAGAAGGACAAGACAAAACATTGAAAAATAGGTAGGCTTAAAAAGACTGAACTAGCGGTTGATCGGCAACAGATTGTAGTCCTTGGGACTGCAACAATTGCGTCCACTCGGCCTTCAGACTCGCATCATCCGGTGCTCTTCGCCGCATTTGTGCTAGAGTAGCAAGAGTGTCGTACCAAATCCCATTTTTAGCATAAGCGATCGCCCTGGCCATAGGGTCAGGATTTGCCAAATTTTTCTTGAGAGTTTCCTCGGGTTCAATGCGCTTCACAAACCCTTTAACAAAATAATTTCCCGACGGATCGTCATTGCAAGCCACGGAAAACGACCACTGATACCGCTGGTTAACCTCCAAAGATTTTTTGCTCTCCCCTTTGTTAGGAATACTGACCTCAACTATCCCTGGTTTGTCTACTTTGAAAGTAGTTTTGTAAGCCTCTATTCCTTTTCCATCATCAGCTTGTAAAGTAAACTCGACTTGAGTCGAAGGGTAAGAAACGTAAGCCAAGAATCTTGGCGACTCTGCTAGGGTTAAACCATCATTGCTTTTAGGTATTAAAGGAGTAATAGATAAATCGGCAGGACAAGCATCGCCTCGATGCGTCGCCGATTGCCTGTTGTCTGGGGCTGTGACATCGGGAGTTGGGAAATTAACATTCTGACTCAGGAGAATTGGTGCAGGCACAGCCTGCATCGGTGGCAGCAAACTGGGGAGAGTCACGGAAATCGCAAATACAGCGATCGCCAGTGCAGCCATATCTAGAAAACGTTTCATTTTTTCACCACCTCTACTAAAATTTGCGTTCTCATTTTTACTCCTCGCTAGGAGTGGGAATCAAGCGCGGGCGATCGACTTAATTTGTCAATCTTCATAATCTTCGGAAGAAGAACAAGACAAATCCTTGAAAAATAGGGAGGCTTAAAAAGACTGAGTTAGCGGTTGATCGGCAACTGATTCTAGTTTTTGGGACTGCAAAAATTGCGTCCACTGTGCTCTTCGCCGGGAATCATCGGGTGCTGTTCGTCGCATTTGCGCTAAAGTAGCAAGAGTCTCGTACCAAATCCCATTTCTAGCATAAGCGATCGCCCTGGCCATAGGGTCGGGATTTGCCAAATCCTTTTTGAGACTTTCCTGCGGTTCAATTCGCTGTACGAACCCTGGAACCCAATAATCCGCAGAGCGATCGTCAGGAGCGCAAGCCACCGAAAACGACCACTGATATCGCTGGTTAACCTCAAGAGACTTTTGGCGAGATCCTTGTTCAGGAATACTGACCTCAACTATCCCTGGTTTGTCTACTTTGAAAGTAGTTTTGTAAACCTCGGTTCCTTTGCCATCTTCAGTTTGCAAAATAAACTCGACTAGACTTAAAGGGTGAGAAACGTAGGCAAAGAATTTTGGCGACTCTGCAAGGGTTAAACCAACTTTAATTTCAGGTATTAAAGGAGTAATAGATAAATAATTCGGACAAGCAGGGCCTCGATGGGCTGCCGGTACCCGGTTGCCCGGGGCTGTAACATCTGGGGGTTTGAAATTAACATTCTGACTCAGGAGAATTGGGGCAGGCACAGCCTGCATCGGTGGCAGCAAACTGGGGAGACTAAGTGCGATCGCAAATACAGCTATTGCAATGGCAACCAAATATATAAAACGTTTCATTTTTTCACCAACTTGTAGAGATATTATCGATCGTATCTCTATCGTATCTCTAATGTTAGCCCGGAGTTTTCACCCCGGGCGCGATCGGGTAAATTTGTGATTTTTCACATCGCCATCATAAAACCGACCAAAGTTCAAGCAATAGCAAGCTTCAAAGAGGCCCAACCAGCGGTTGAGCTGCGACTGATTCCAGTCCTTGGGACTGCAACAATTGCGTCCACTTGGCCGTCAGCCTGGCATCCCCCGGTGTCTGGCGCCGCAATTCGGCTAAAGTAGAGAGAGTTTCGTACCAAATCCCATTTTTGGCGTAAACGTTGAGCCTAGTCATGGGGTCGGAATTTGCCAAATCGCTGTTGAGAGTTGGCTGGGGTGCTATGCGCTGCACGAACCCTTTAACCACTGAATCTGCCGATCGGTCTTCTGGGGAGCAAATCATCGAAAACGACCACAGGTATCGCTTGCCAACTTCCAGGGATTTGTTGTTGTCGCCCGTAGCAGGAATGCTAATTCCCGCAATCCCGGATTCCTCAACTTTAAATGTTTTTTCGTAAATTACTTTGTCCTCGTTTTCAGTCAGCAAAGTAAACTCTATATCTGCCGAGGTTTGAGGAACGTAGACAAAAATTGTGGGAGACTCTGTGAGGGTTAAACCGATATTAGTTGGAGGCACTAAAGGAGTAATAGATAAATCGGCAGGACAAAGCTTGCTGCCGCGATGTGCCCCTGCTTGTCGGTTGCCGGGGGCTGTGACATCGGGAGGCTGAAAATTAACATTCTGACTCAGCACCATCGGCTGGGATTGTACCCGCACTCGGGCCAGTGAACTGGGGACGGTAGCTGCGATCGCAGCTACGGCGATCGCAAGTATAGCTCCATGTATAAAACGTTTCATTTTTTTGTACCTTTGATTATAATGTTGCCAACACAGGTATCCCCTGGTGGCGACAAATATTTTTGAGCCTCGATTCGAGCGCCCAGATACACAATTGGAACCTTGACATATCATCAATAACATTAATTAATGCGATCGGCAAGTGGATTTTCGGGACGGAAAATCCAGCGGTCGAGCTCGCGAGTAGGATTGCAGGCACATTCACTCGCGGCGAACTGTAAAATTTTGTTACAAAGCGGCCTCCGTTTCGCGGTGTCCTAAGATGGAGGAAGTCTCGCCCAGGCGGCCGTGCGAAACAACTGCTGTTCTGTGAAACGACTCAAACTTTTATGCTGGGATCATGAGTAAAATATCTAACAAAATTCGATCGGCAGCGGCTCAATTGAGTCAAATGTATAAACCATCACTCTTCTTTGCTAGGTCTGTATTAATTGCCAGCGCGGCAGTAACATTCTCCTTGATGGGGGCCCGACACCTAGGAATACTCGAGCCATTAGAAATCAGCGCTTACGACCAAATGCTGAGGTGGCGTCCCGATGAACAGCCAGACTCGCGCTTGCTAGTGGTGGGGATTACCGAAGGAGACATTCAGAAACTGAAACAGTGGCCAATATCCGATCGCAAAATAGCTGAAATCTTACAAAAACTGGACAAAATGCAGCCGGCAGTCATCGGTTTAGACATACTGCGAGACGTACCTTTAGGAGACGGGCGCAAGGAATTAACTAAAGTTTTACAAAAAAGCGATCGAATTATCGGGGTATGTTTAGTCACCAACGGGGGCCCGGACAATCCCGGTTCTCCGCCTCCGCCGGGAATACCAGAAAACCGGGTGGGATTTGCCGACTTCGGAGTCGATCCGGGCGGCATACTGCGCAAGGCTTTATTATTTATGAAACCGCCGAAAATTGAGGGTAGATATTCCACCGAAAAACATCTGTGTAATGATAGTTCTCAAGTTTTAGCTTCCTTCAACCTCCAGCTAACACTCCGCTACCTGCAAGGGCAAAAAATATTTCCCCAACTGGCGCCCGATCAATCTTTATGGCTGGGAAAAACCCAATTAAAACAACTAAAAAGCAATGACGGAGGATATACAAATGCCGATGTCAGGGGATATCAAATACTAATTAACTATCGTTCCAGGAGGCAAGTCGCAAACCAAGTCACAATTACGGATGTTTTAGATGGTAAAATTGACCCAAAGTTAGTTAAAAATAAAATAGTTCTCATCGGTTACACCACAGAAACCGTGAGAGATTTCTTTTATACTCCTTACAGTGCGCGACAGCAAAACAACCAGTTTATGCCGGGTATCGTGGTACACGGACAAGTAATTAGCCAAATTTTGAGTGCTGTTTTAGACAACAGACCTCTGTTTTGGTTTTGGCCGGAATGGGTAGAAATCCTGTGGATTTCGGGATGGTCAATTGTGGGAGGAACCGTGGCATCGCGGATGGCTCACCCAGCGCGGTTGGCGCTGACATTCGGAGCGACGTTGTCCGGGTGTTTTGCTTGTGGCTTTGGGATTTTTATGCTGGGAGGGTGGGTGCCTGTGGCAGGGCCAGCCTTAGCATTAATCGTAACGGGTGGCAGCATTGTATCAGCAGACAGATTTAATAAAGCTGGATATGGTAAGGTAATTAGCGATCGAGTAAAACAAGTCTTCAAAATTGAAATAGACCAAGCTAAAAAAGAACAGGAAGTCGCAGAAATTCTACAATCTGATTTCTTTAAAGACTTGCAGCGAAAGACAGAGCAACTGAGGAATAGCAAAAACGAAACCTCTGAAAAAGCACCTTCGGAGCCCCAAGAAATAACGGACGGTGCCGCAGAGCTTCCCAAGGCCGAAAGTGAGACAGACGAATACTTGGCTCAGTTGCAGGAAACAGTCAAAAAGCAGAAGCAGCGCGCCGCCGCGACTGCATCGGAAAGCGGCTCAAAAACGGAGATCGCGATCGATGCCGGCTTCGGTGCTAGTTCAACCGAAACCAAGCCCGAGGAGGAGTTCAGCGATTTGCAAGCCAAAGCAAAACAGATGCGACAGCGCAGGAGCGAAGAAAAGAGGCTCAAAGATGAAAAGATTGATAGTTTAACAGACAAGGAGGATTTGGGGGGCAAGGAAGAATGACAGACAACTCGACGGCATTTGGAATTGCACGATCATTGACGATCGCAGTTTCTTACCCTCATAGTTGCAGAACATATAGTCAAATTTGACACTCCCCGCCGTAAAACGGACGGGGATTCTTAAGAAAATAAAGCCTCAGTAGACTTTGAGTCGTAACGGCTGTGCTTTCGCAGCCTCGCTTACAGTCCGGTAAAACCATTCTGCTTACTTTTGCGTCCGATATTCGCCGCGCCTTGTGCGTCAGCATTAATCAAATGTCCTTCTTTACTCCGATACAATCCACGCTTAACTCGCTTACCCGAAAACTGGTAAGTAGCTGGCCGATCGGCATTGTAGACAGGCAACTCATCGCCATCCAAAAAACAGGATTTAGATGTGTAAGATTCTTCCTGCTCCTTGTATTTCAACCCCGATCGCTCGCCGAGAGTTCTAAGTTTATTTCTCAGGGTATAAAAGGGAATCTGGACAAAGTTTTGATTGGTGCGACGACCCAGATTGATATCTTGCTTCATCCCCAGGTTGAATCCGACAATCAAGCATTCAATTTTAGTATTAACGCAATGGTCGATTATCAGTCTTGCAGCTTTATTCAGGTAATCCCTGATTTGGTTGCTACGATTGATATACAGACGAGCCTGACCAGGGTAAGTTTTTCTATCTTCTGTCGATCTTTGATAGATTGCAGTCTAGCATTTTCCTTGTTGAACCACTGGTTAATAGATTTAAGTTTGCGACCATCCACAATAAAGGATGCCCCATTGGTGTCAACACAAGTTGCCAGATTGTCCAATCCAAGATCGAGCGCCAGAGAAGTACCAGCAATCGTTTCGGAGGGTTCATTGGCACTTTTAGAGATCTACTCAACCTCGAAGAATCGAGCATCGTATTTAGGGTGATTCCGAACCTCTTTGATATAGCGGTTCTCAAGCGTGGTGAGGTATGCGCGGTTTGGCCGGTTTGGCCGGTTTGGCCGGTTTGCCCGTCAAGTACCTCATCTTTCTGAGAAAGGCTATAGTATCGGGGTCGAGTCGTTGTGGAAAGTTAATTACTATCTCTCCAAATTGCTTTTAAAAAGCATAGGACATCGGTACTTTAAACCTTCCATCTTTGACTTTAATCCGAGGGATTATCAACACGAAATACCCATCTTTGGGCTGGTAGTGAGGAAGTCTTACCTTCTGTTGATAAGTGCCAGAATTGACCGCATTAATCAGTCCCAAAAAGCTGTTAAAGGTTCGATCTACCACCTTCAATGTTTGCTGTGCAATGTCTGTATTGAGGGCTTGGTAGTTCTCATTTTTTTGGCAGAGTACGCACAGCCGACTCATAGCGCAAGTGTTTACGTTCTTCAAAAAAGTATTGGCGAACGGTGTAAAGACCCACATTGTAGAGGTTCTTACTCAGCCTGCACAACTCTCTGAGCGCCAAGAATTCGGCTTTGTCAAGGTCGCGTAGTTGGTTTTTCTGAGTTAAGTACATAAACATTGCTTTCGCTGAGATCACCATTATATAGCGAAAGTTAACCAACAACAAGTTATTTTTGCCATGCATAGATTTATTGCTCATTCGTCGCTCACCCATCCCTGCCGATATCTAACGATTGTCGGTTTCGGTTGGGGTGAGACTCCTCACTCGCCTCCTATCCCTCCCCGCGCTAAAAGCGACGGGCTTTCTCGGAGGTTCCGATGACTTACATTCCGTTTGTAGGCTGTTACGGCTACTGGGCGAACTACTACGCCGTCTATATCGAGACGAATAAGGTTGTTGAGATTGCTTTTAGTTGTAGACTACTGTCTTGTACGCCTCTGATTAATTCCTTAGTTTATAGAGTCTGATTGATTGCAGACTTCGCAGCTAAGCAGGGTTCACACCTATAGAGGACATAAATCATCAACCTGTCTATATAAAAGTCAAGCATCTCAAGAACTTGAAAGTCAATAAATGACTAGACTTAAATAGATAATTGTTCAATCTTTGCAATACGCATATCATGTCCAAAATCATCTCTGTCCACTCTTACCGGGGTGGAACTGGCAAATCTAACACGACAGCAAACCTGGCAGCTATTATCGCTCGCGGCGGACATCGGGTCGCCATTGTGGACACAGACATTCAATCGCCTGGGATTCACGTGCTGTTCGGTTTCAGCGAGAGCAACATGGATCGCTGCCTGAACGATTACCTGTGGGGCAGGTGTCCGATCTCGGATACGGCCTACAATGTGAATTCGCTGCTGCCAAAATTAGCCACTAACGGCAGCCTCTACCTCATTCCTTCGAGCATTAAAGCAGGGGAGATAGCGCGAGTTTTGCGGGAAGGCTACGACGTGGGGCTGCTTACCGACGGCTTTCAAGAACTGATCGACGTTCTGAACTTAGACTACCTATTTATCGACACGCACCCGGGGCTCAACGAAGAAACCCTGCTCAGCATTACCATTTCCGACATTCTGCTGCTGATTCTGCGTCCGGATCAGCAAGATTTTCAGGGAACTGCTGTCACGGTAGATGTGGCGCGCAAATTGGAAGTTCCGAAGATTTTGATGACGATCAACAAAGCCCCAGAATCCTTGGATTTCGAGGATTTGAAGCGACAAGTAGAGAGTATTTACAACATCCCAGTTGCAGGGGTGCTGCCCCACAGCGACAAGATGATGCTGCTCGCCAGCAAGGGGGTGTTTGCCCTGCACTTCCCTAAGGACCCTCTAACTAAGGTGGTGGAAGGGATTGCCAAACAGATTGTGGGATAATCGGTGACGCTGCGTGCCTCACGGCCTCACGGCAGCCAGTTGCGAGTTCAATTCCTGCGGCGCGATGTTCTGCAAGGGCGATGGCTAGTGCTGTGGAGGAACTTTTTCGGCGACAATATTTGCTTAAGGAGTCAGGAGAATGGCGACAAAATGAGATACAAATAGATTATGAGAATTTGTTAAAAAACTTTAGGAGGAGAACTCATGGATTTTGACTGGCGCATACTAATAGTATTGAGTCCCGTCTTGTTGGCGGGCGGCTGGGCTGCGTACAACGTCGGCGCTATAGCTCTCAAACAAGTGGAGAAGTTGTTGAACAAGGAAACTTAAACTCAGCATCTTCACCCGTAATTTCGCAGCCGACTGTTTCTGGAGATACAAAAACAGCCGGCTGATTTTTGCGTTGGCTCTCAGGAGAGCGATGGCTGATGTTTGGCCCTCGATGGCAATTTACGACTCCAGACAGATAGGGCGAAAGCCCAAGAAAAGTTATAAAGAAACGATTGCGCAGAAACCGGGTGCGATCGACCAAAATATTTAGTAGCAAGCGCTCCTGGGTAATAGAACCCAATTGGCTACATTGGGCCCCGCGCGTCAGTGGGGATCTTGATTTTTTCCGCTCTGCTCAGCAGTGGTGATGAGATTGCAATACAAATATTTAGCAAACACGTTCCCGCAGAAAATATGAGACAATCACAAAAGTATTTGCCCTGAAAATCTCCCGGAAAACTGCGAAGTTTAACCAGTAGGGAATATCGGTCAAATTGTCAATGTTTAACTCCTATATCTTTAGATAGATTATGCTTTTTCCCCGAGCTAGCGGCATTTTACTCCACCCGACATCTTTTCCCAGCCGATTCGGCGTTGGGGACATGGGAATAGAAGCATATCGCTTTATTGACTTTTTAGTAGAAAGCGACCAGCAATACTGGCAGATATTGCCGCTGGGCCCGACAGGATACGGCAATTCTCCTTATTCGTGCTATTCAGCAATGGCAGGAAATCCGCTGCTGCTGAGCCCGGAAATGCTGCGGGACGAGCAATTGCTAAGCGATGAAGATTTAGCTCATGGGCCGGAATTTCCCCTCGATACAGTAGAATTCGATCGCGCGATCGCGCACAAAATACCCCTGCTCAAAAAAGCCTGCGAAAACTTCAAAGCGAAAGCATCGCCGGTGCAGCAAAGAGAATTCTCGGCTTTTTGCGAGAGCAAAGCGACTTGGCTGGAAGATTATGCCTTATTTATGGCACTAAAAGACAGCTTCAACGGCACGAGCTGGCACACTTGGGAACCAGAAATTGCGCAGCGCCAACCGGAGGCGCTAGACAAGTGGCGGCAGCAGCTAAATACTGAGATTTATTACTACAAATACGTCCAGTTCGAGTTTTTCCGCCAGTGGACAGAGTTGAAACGCTATGCGAACCTGCGCGACATTAAAATTGTTGGTGACATTCCGATTTATGTAGCTCACGACAGCGCAGATGTGTGGTCGCATCCTGATTTATTTTGTTTGGATGAAGCAAGCGGAGAACCAGCTTTAATGGCGGGAGTTCCCCCGGATTACTTCAGCGCAACAGGTCAATTGTGGGGCAATCCTGTTTACAATTGGGAGGCTTTGGAAGCAACTAATTTTCAGTGGTGGGTGCAGCGTTTTGAGGCGATTTTCGCTTATGTAGACGTGACTCGGATCGACCACTTTCGAGGATTTGACGCTTACTGGGCGGTGAAGCGCGGGCAGGAAACTGCGATGGAGGGAGAGTGGATTAATGCGCCGGGAACGGCTTTGTTTGAGGTAATTAACGAGAAGTTCGGTAATTTGCCGATTATCGCTGAAGATTTGGGGGTAATTACTCCGGAAGTGGAAGCTTTGCGCGATCGCTTCGAGTTTCCGGGAATGAAGATTTTGCAGTTTGCTTTCGGCGCGGGCCCAGGCGATCCTTTTTTGCCTTTCAATTACGATCGCAACTGCGTAGTTTACACGGGCACCCACGACAACGACACGACTGTCGGCTGGTTCAATCAACTGCAAAACTACGAAAGAGATGAGGTTTTGCGTTATTTGGGCTGCATCGATCCCCAAGGAATTCACTGGTCTTTAATCCGCATGGGTTGGTTTTCTATTGCTAATTTGGCAATTGTGCCGTTTCAAGATTTGTTGGGTTTGGATACGGACGCGCGGATGAATTTTCCGGGGAAAGCAGAGGGAAATTGGGGCTGGCGCTATCGGGGCGAAGCTTTGAATTGGGAGGTGCGCGATCGGCTCAAAACCATGACTTACATCTGCGGGCGCGCTCCCCAGAGAAATTGAACAAAAATGGGTAGTTGGTAGTTGGTAATTGGTAATCGGTAATCAGATCGTGTCCCGTTACTTACGGGTAATAAAAACTGTTTGTAGTGAGGACTTTAGTCCTCATAATCAGAGGACTAAAGTCCTCACTACAAACTAATCTTATTGTGGTGGTTCTCGGAGGCACTATCTGAGTAAATAAAGACGGAAATTGTAATTAAAAGCTGTGGACTGCCAGCGATTAACTATTCCCGATTACCGATTCCCGATTCCCGATTAACCTTGATTTTTGGGCTGGGCTGAAGGCTTGAGTTCGTCTGCTGTAAAAACAACTTCTTTGGGGACTCCAGGAGTTCCGAGTAGTTCGGCTTGTCCGTTATTAACAGCAATCATTACCCCACCGGAGTTACCAGCCAGAACTACCAATTTGTTTTCGGCTTGCCATGTGCGCACATTTCCTGAAGGCACAGTTCCCTCAAACTCGGGTTTGCCATCAACTTCAATCTTCATCCAGGATTCTGCCTTAAAAGTGATGCTAACCATCACTGGTTTATTGCCAGATTTATCTAAATTTTGACCTGTTCTTGTTGCTTCCACAGCATGGTAACTATCCGCTTTCTGATTTTTTGAGGCGGCGCTCTGGGCCAATAAACGAGCTTGTTCTTGCTCCCCAAGCGCTAGTTCTTTGGCTCCGGCACCATTTTTTGCTGTCAGAGAACTGCCCATCACATTAGATAAGCCATTGACTGAACAGATAATTAGAAATGTGTAAAAAAGGTACAGGTGCATCGGCCGCAACTGAGGCACATTTTGCCAGGATAGCTTGGAAGTAGATCGCGGCGGCGGTTCGATCGGGAAAAAGTCGGCAAACTGAGCTCCGTCCAAACCCATTGCTTCGGCGTACCGCTTGATCAAACCCTGAGTGTAAACTGGTTCGGGGAGTTGGTCGAGTTGGCCGTCCTCAATGGCTTGCAGCAGATTCCGCCGAATCATTGTTACCACCGCTACTTTGTCCAAAGAAATCGACTGCTGTTCGCGGTACTGGCGGAGTTGAGATCCTATTGCCGCTAGTTTCTTCTGAGGTGTTTCTGGCTCTTGGGAGTGCTGTTTCTTCTTAGTTATTTGGGAGAATAAAAACAATAAATTCTTTGTCATATGCTGTGATCCTGGGGATTCACTGGCACGCTTATTGATGTTAGGTTGACTAGATTCCATAAAAAAATAATTTCTGAATCTTCTAGGGGTCGGTAGCAGCCCGGTCTCAATATTTGCCCAGCGGGGGGCTGCAATTGAATCGGGCCAATGGCTGTGCGGTGCAGTCGTACCACGGGATATCCTAACTGCTCGGCGGTGCGCCGAATCTGTCGGTTTCTCCCTTCTGATAGAATTACTTCTAACAGAGTTTGGTCTCGCGCGCGATCGAGAATTCTAACTTGCGCGGGTAAAGTCTTGCGGCCGGACAAGATGATGCCCTGACGCCACGCTTGCAGTATGGGTTCCGGAGGATCGCCGATTACCCAAACCTGATAAGTTTTGGCGATCGAGTGACGCGGATGGGTCAAACAAAATGTCAGCTTACCATCATTGGTGAGCAAGAGGGCGCCTGTGGAATCTGCATCTAAGCGTCCTACGGGGTGGATGCCTTGACCAGAGCGCAGTTTGGGCGGCAGCAGGTCGAGAACTTTCGATCGGGCCTTGGGATCGCTGCAAGTAGAAACTACGCCTGCGGGTTTGTTGAGCAACAGATAGACCTCTGCCGGTCGATCCGTTGGTTTCACTGGGACTCCATCGACTTCGATGAAATCGCGATCGGGATTTGCTTTTTGTCCTAAATGAACAATATTGCCATTAACTCGGACTCGTCCAGCTAAAATCATCTGTTCTGCAAGACGGCGAGAGGCAATGCCCCACTGGGCGAGGATTTTTTGCAGCCTTTCATCAGACATGACGGGAGTGTGGAAAGCCCCAACACGCGAGCGGTGGGGGGAGGAAATACGACAGGGTTAATGGATTAACCGATGCTACCAATGCTCAATTCCTGGTTGGGAATAAATTCTAATGCTTGCTAACCAATCCTTACAGGGCGTTGCGCCCGGTGCAGATTGTCGTTATGGGATAACCTTGAATGTTGTGCAAAAACTACGAGTAAAAGACTTGCCACAGGCTATTGCCTGCACCGTTGGTTTGTTGCTGGTTTGAGATTTGTTGGTTTGACACGACCATGAACCAACACTACCATAAAACCGGTACTGCTGGTTAATTTTATACGCTCGATCGCGAAATTTCCCTCGGGATCGCACAACTGGCGAACTCAGGAGAAAGCCTGAGGGGGGAAAGGGTGAGAATTTTGCTGATTCAGGCGTTGCTGATGCCAGATTTCGGCTTCTGGAGTGATTTAGGAGTTGCGATCGTCAACCCGGCGATCGCGGAAAATCCGAGGTTGACGGCGATATCTCTATGCAGAAACCGGCTTTGTGAGGTCGGATGCGCCAGTCATAGTTAAATTTTTGTGCTTGAATGTTAAGGTTTGTATTTTGAAATTGTTTATGACTGTCGATCGCCACTCTCTGTTATTTGACGATATAGCTAGCACTGCCAGCTCTCCTGGGACTGCCAATCTCGACGAGCACGGGGGAACACCGCGGCCGAGTCAAGGCAGCCGGATCGCGAGCTCGGTGCTGTCTCCGGCGGTGCAGTTGTTGCTGCGATCGCAAGTTCAGCAGGTTGATGAGTTGAAGGTGAAAATTGAGGGGAGCGATCGACAAATTTTCAGCGGTGCAATCCCCAAAGTAACGGCAGCCGCTCGCGGTGCCGTGTATAAAGGATTACACTTAACAGAAGTTGCCATAGAGGGCTGTGGCCTTCGCATCAACCTCGGTCAAGCTCTCAAAGGCAAAAAAGTGCGCCTGCTCGAATCGGTTCCCGTGAGCGGCGTTTTGAGGCTCTCTCAAGCGGATTTGAATGCGTCGCTGAAAGCGCCTTTGCTGGCTGATGCTTTGAGTGATTTTTTGCTGCCAATGTTGCCGCTGACTGATGGGGAAAAGTCGCTAAAGTTGCAAAATTCGCAGATAAAAATTGAGGCGGCGAAGTTGACGCTTTCGGCGATAATTTTGGGCGCTGGGGGTACGCAAATTCCTTTGGTATTGCGGACTGGTTTGCGGATTGCTAGCGGTCGCGAATTGATGTTTGAATCACCGGAAATTGAAATTAATCAAGAATTAAAGACTGATAATTTCAATGGTTTTAACATTGATTTCGGGCCGGAAGTCGATATTAAGGAGTTAATTTTGAGTCCGGGGGAGATTGTTTGTCGGGGATCAATTAGAGTTTTGCCTTAGTTAGTTAGCTGTTGATTGTTGTCTGTTGTTTGTTGTCTGTTGTTTGTTGTCTGTTGTCTGTTGACTGTTGTCTGTTGGCTGTTGGCTGTAACCTGGTTCCCAGGAAGAGCCTGGGAATACATACCCGGAGGCAGAGCCTCCAAATTCCTATGCCCCATGCCCACGGATCCCCATGCCCACGGATCCCCATGCCCACGGATCCCCATCCCTGGGCTTCGCTTCGCCCAATTCCCAATTCCCAATTACCGATTAATTAAAAAAGAGTCGATCGCGGGCAATAGCAAAGTCACAAAATAGTAGACTAAGGGTGCGGTAAAAACATAACTGTCTGTGCGATCGAGAATGCCGCCGTGACCGGGAATCAACTGTCCCGAATCCTTAACGCCGGCGTCTCGCTTCATCATCGACTCAGTTAAATCTCCCAACAGGCTAGCAACGCCAATCAACAGACCAAAAGCAGCCCCAGTATAGGGCCACCCGGGCCATTGTAAATACCAAGACCAGGCGGCGGCCACGGCGATGCTGCCGCAAACTCCAAATACGGCACCTTCAACGGTTTTTTTGGGGCTGATGTGGGAGAGGCTAGTGCGGCCGAAGAATTTGCCTACAAAATAAGCGCCAATGTCAGCGGCCCAGATGCAGAGGAAAGCTACCAGCAGCGAAGTCAATCCTAAAGATATGTTGCTGGAACTTGTCCAAGACTGCGACGAGTAAATGTTAACGGGCAAATTGCTTGCTACTAATTGCGAAAATTGGGTTGTAGCCAGATTGGCTGGATCGAGGCCGACTCGCAGCCGTATCCAATAGCTGGGCAAATAACCGCCGTAGAACAATCCTAAAATTGAGGAGGCAATATCGGCGATCGTTGATAATTTAGGTTGGAACAACAGGTAGAAACAGATTAAGGTTCCGGCTAGGGGGAACATGGCGTCTACGAGTTGCGGTGCTAGGGCGGCAGTAATTAGCAGGCCTTGACTGACAACTAAGGTAGTTTTGGCAGCGGGTGCAATGCCTTTAGCCCGGGCTAATTGAAAATATTCCAATTGACCGAGGTAGACGATGACGCCAAAGCCGAGGGTGAAGTACCATCCCCCCATAATAATCATTCCCAAAGCAAGGACGATCGCAACTATTCCACTCAGGATACGAGACCAAGGCATAAAATGAATTTCTCACAGCAGACGGCGGCGGGTCAGTCGATTTGAGATTTGAGATTTGAGATTTGAGATTTAGTCCACAGATGAATCTGGAGTTTGAACTCTTAGTCTAAAATTTTGTTTTTTGGGCAGGGTCAGTCGATTTGGGATGCAAGGATGCAAGGATGATTAAGGTACAGGCTCGTCCCCCATCCCCAACTGGCGATCCAAAATTTCAACTCAGGCGATCGATCCAGCTATGGTCGCCCTTATTCTAAGTATGAACGTTAAGCGAACGTAAAAAAGGTTAAGAATTGCATTTAGTGTTTGATTCTCAGTCATACAGCGTCCAGGCCCACATCAAAGATGATGTGGTGTGGGAATATCTCAGTCTAATGACTGATGACGGCCCGACGGCAGGACTGATGACGGCCCGACGGCAGGACTAATCTAGCTTTTCGCCGCTGAGAATAAAGATGGGATTGACGGCGGCAAAGGTTTGACTCAAGCCCCGAGTCTCCAAGCGGTTGACAGCGGACTGGACTACCTCGATATTGCGGACTTGTAACTCGGCGAACCCTTCAGAAAGGGCGTAAAGATTTTCTAAATTCGATGCTGTGGCGACAACTCTACCGCGGGGCTGCAAGTACCGCCAGACTTCTTGGAGAATGGCTTTAATGGGGCGCCCTCCTTCGATGCAGACTCGGTGGGGGGGTTGGGAGAGATTTTCGAGGCATTCCGGGGCACTCCCTTCTATGACTTCTACGTTGTTGAGCTCGAACCGATCGCAATTTCGGCGAATCAAGCTTGCTACTTCTTCGTCCCTTTCCACGGCGATAATCCGACCTTTGGGACACAGCAAACCTGTTTCTACGGCGATGGTACCAGTACCTGCACCGATGTCCCACACCACTGAGTCTGCTTGCAGCCGCAGGTGGGAGATTAACAGCAGTCGAACTTCTCGCTTACTCATGGGAATTCCCGGTAAACGTTCAAATAAATCGTCTGGGATACCAGGAGTGACGTAGGGCCAAAGCATAGTTGTATTTTTAATGGAAGGCAGTTGGCAGTTGGCAGTTGGCAGTTGGCAGTTGGCAGTTGGCAACCGGAAGGGTGGGAAATACGATCTCTTACTTTCCCATCTTCCTCATATTTACTGTCGCACAACCTTGAGAGTTTGGAGGCTTGGATCGCTGCAACCTGTGATTTTTCCGCCGGCGGCAAGGATTTGTTGCAGGTATTCAAGAGCTTTTGAGGTAATGATTTCACCGGGCATCAAAACTGGTATTCCTGGGGGATAGGGACAGATGAGTTCGGCACAGAGTCGATCGACCGCTTGGTCTATTGCTACGGTTTCCGCCGGGGAAAAGAAGGCCTCGCGGGGGGAGATTGGGGGAGTGGGAAAGGGGGAGAGGGGGAGTGGGGGAGTGGGGGAGAGTGGGAGAGGGGAAACATCTTGCTTCTTGCTTCTTGCTTCTTCCTGCAATATCCATCCGTTAAATCCGCTACATAATCCGCTGCCGAACTTCCTTCTTTCTAAAAGTGTAAAACCTTTAACTAGATTGTCGATATCTGATGCTGTATTTCCCAAGCTGATAATAAATGTTAAATGCTGCGGCATTGGTAATTCTGCGGTGACTGCAAGTTCCGAGTGCAGAATTTCATCAGCAGCAAATCCTGTGATGCCTAAATCGGATACTTTTACTGTTAGCCTGGTTCGGTCTAGTGCGGCAAAACCGGGCGTATTTAATGGTTCTAAAACTGATAAGCCGGGAATTTGACTGATGTGCGATCGCGCTTTTTCAGCAAGCAGTAAAGTTTGCGCCATCAACTGTTCGCCGTGGAGTGCGATTTGTTGGCGGGCGGCGTCTAATGATGCTAATAATAAGTAGCTGGGACTGGTGGATTGTACAAGCTGCAATGCTCGATCGAGTTTTTGGATATCTATGCGATCGCCCTTGACGTGCAACATCGATGCTTGTGTCATGGCACCGAGAGTTTTATGGATTGATTGTACTGTTAAATCAGCACCGGCGGCTAGTGCTGCTTCTGGCAAGTTTGGATGAAAGTTAAAGTGCGCGCCGTGGGCTTCATCTACTAATAAGGGTATGTTGTATTGATGGGTAATTTTGGCGAGCGCCCACAAATCCCCGCAAACCCCGTGATAAGTTGGGTAAACCACCATGACTGCTTTCGCATCGGGATGTTGTTTTAATGCTGCTGCTGCGGATTCCGCTGTGATGCAGTTGGCGATATCCCAATCCGAGTTATATTCTGGATTGACAAAAATCGGAATTGCGCCGGATAAAATCAAACCAGAAATCGCCGATTGATGGATGTTTCGAGGTAGGATAATTTTATCGCCAGGGCCGCAAGTCGCGAGAATTGCCGCGATTATTCCGCAAGTCGAACCGTTTGCTAAAAACCGAGTATGTTCCGCGCCAAAAGCCGAAGCCGCTAAATTTTGAGCTTCGGCAATTACGCCCTCTGGATTAAATAGATTGTCTAATTCCGGCAATTCCGGCAAATCCGATCGAAAAACTTGCGCGCCCAACAACTCAACCAGCGGCTTCGAGATTCCTCGGCCGCCTTTGTGTCCGGGGGCGTAAAATGGGGAGTGAGGCTGATTTGTGCGATCGCGCAAAGCATCTAATAAAGGCGTTTTTGTTTGAGAGTTCATCGCTGATTCGCTGCATCCTGATTTGATTATTTGGAATTAGGTGTCGTGCAAAACTACAGGCTGACAATGCCTCGTTTTAAGGCTGCGATCGCAGCTTGAGTGCGATCGCTAACTCCTAACTTGCCCAAAATATTGTTGATGTGAAACTTGACGGTACTTTCGCTGATCTGCAAAATTTTGCTGATTTCGTGGTTGCATTTACCAGTTACGATCAGGCGAATTACATCCAATTCGCGATCGCTCAATTGAGCGTTGTCCATGCGATCGGCTAGTTTAGCACCAACGGCGGTGGGAATGTACTTTTTACCACTAACAACCGTGCGAATTGCCAAAACAAGTTCCTCAGGTTCCGCATCTTTTAGCAGATAACTTTTGGCACCAGCCCGCAGCCCGCGATAAATATCTTCATCACCATCATAAGTAGTTAATACCACAATTCGAGCCTTGTCAAATTCAGCACAAATAGCAGTAATCGCCGCGACTCCATCCATTTGCGGCATTCGCAAATCCATCAGCGTCACGTCGGGTTGATATTGGCGGAACATGGTTAATGCTTCCTCTCCGTTGCTAGCTTTGGCGACAACTTTTAAATCTGGTTCTTGTTCCAGCAAAGCGGCTAAACCTTGTCGCAGGATCGCATGATCGTCGGCAATTAAAAGGCGAATCATATTTGATTGTTGAATCATCTTTTTTCCCTGTTAATTTTATGAAAGAGGACGGTCATCCTCACTACAAACTTTATTCCTGGACGCAGAAACCGGGTTGGACGAAAATACTGCATTCGAGCTTTTAACAAAGAGTGAAAAACCTGGTTTCTTTGGTATTTATTCGTAAGTCCTAAGAAACTTAATCGGCCTCCCCAATCAACGTGAACGCAGCCCAATTTCGCGGATTAGAATGAGTTTTCGTTTTCATTGTGGTCAACATTGCTTGCCGCAAAGCCTGTGCCTTATTCGGGTTGTTCTGAAGATTTTGATAAAATGCCTGCATTAATTCGGATGTAGGCGCATCGGGAACCGCCCATAAAGAAACAATTACACTAGGCACTCCTGCCGAAATCAAAGCCCGCGACAAACCAATCACGCCATCCCCGGTAATTCTCCCGAATCCAGTGTTGCAGGCACTCAAAACGACTAAGTTTGCTTGCAGTTTCATGTCGAAAATCTCTTCTGCGGTCAATAAGCCGTCATCGCTACCAGAAGGAGCCAGGGCGATCGCACTTGCCAATCCGCGCACATTATCCAGCAATCCATGAGTTGCGAGGTGAATAATTGATGCTAGGGGCATTTTTTGGACGATCGATCGCAGCTTTTGTACCTTGTGCGCCTGTGATGGCTTCAGTGTTGAGCAGAGGGGCGATCGCGATCGCTTCAGCTTCGGCCCCAGGTAGGGGAGACAATTGCTGTTTGGGAGCTCCGAGATAGGCAGACACACTGGGCATGGTGGGATTGCCTAAGACGAGAGCGTTACTACTGTTAGGTTGCTGCTGTGCTAACTTCTGTTGTCGAGTTAATGCCAGAACTTGAATCGAAGGGGAGGTGAGAATCGTGTGTTTTTCGATTAAGTAAGTACCGTTGGTATCTTGTAGGGCCCGAAAGGGCACTTGGAACAAGGAACCTTGAGGAATGAAGATGACGTGGGCATTAGGATCTTTGGGTAGGAGGCTGGCAATGGGATCGATCAGCAGTTGATGTAGCGACGGTAAGTCGGGTTGGGGTTGGGTGGAGCCAAAACTGCTGCGACTGCGGACAGCCAGGAATTCTTGATTGCCAATGATTAAGCTGGTTAGAGAGGCGTTGTGCTGCTGCCAGAGGGGTTTGAGGTCTACCTCGCGGAATGTGATTTCGCCTGTGGGTTGAATCACCCAGATGTAGAGCGCGGATTCACGCCCTACTTGTTTGCCCTGAATCTGGAAGTCGTCGTAGACGATGGAATACTGCACCAAAGTGGCGTTCTGTGCTTTGGCGATTTGGCGGATTTGCTCCTGATTCGGAGAAGAGGCGATAACCGGATTGGTAGAACCTGAAGATAAGCGTTCACTCAGGAGATCGACAAAAGCACGAGCACGTCCCCGCTCGGAAATTTCTAAGGCGGAGATCGGGTTATTCTGAGCTACCCGGACTTGTTGTAAAGTCCGATAGGTGCGAGCTTGTTCTTCAAAGATGGAGATTTTATTGGCATCGTTGGAGCCGAGCAGTTGACGCATCGATTCCCAAACTTGAATCCCATCAATCAGCATTTTTTCAGATTCTGTTGGGTTGCCAACCTTTAAGAACGCCAATCCAAGGTTGTTGAGCGCCGTACCTTCCCCTTGGCGGTCTTTAATGGAGCGGGCGATGGCTAACTGTTGCTGAATATACTCGATCGCTTTGGCATAGTCGCCTAGATAGAGGTAAGCGGCTCCCAAATTGCCCAGTGCTGCACCCTCCCCGTAGCGGTTTTTGATGGCGCGATAAATTTGGAGTGCCTGTTGCCAGGAATTCAGCGCTGCTCTTAATTGGCTAATCTGAAGCTGTTGAATCCCCTGCTGCAAGAGCCGATCGGCCTCTGCTTGACGAGCATCGGTAGTTTGAGCGATCGCTGGGAATAGAGAGTCAGGAGTAGTTAATAGGAAAGCAGTGGTAAGTAGGAACAGGGAAATGGAAGCTAGGAAAACAGGAGTGAGCCTAGAGTCGATCGATTTGAGTCGCTTAAATGAAGAATACAGCATAGGATTCTGGGGTTGGGATTTAGAGAGTTAGCCCGATCGCTCTTTCTGCCATCGCGCGATCGCCTCAATCTGCTTAAATCGATAATTTAAATCTTAAGCAACCCAGATGGTAAATTCATTCGTTCTACCCACAGATCCGATCTTCGGAGGGGTGCAATGTTGATTGCGGGAAAGTGCAATGGATATTGATACCCATTGCACTTCTCACTACAGCTTGTTTAATAATGTCAGCAGCTTTCTTGACTCTCGGGCGATCGCACAATTGCCTCTTGGAGTGCGATCGCCCTTTTTTTGTACTACTCTTAGGGCTTTCTTAATTGCCGATCGCACTTTGGTAACGCTCATCAATAGGAGGCAGGCTTGACTCATCACAGGGGAGTGTTACCAGTCTATCGTTGTAGGAGAGCGGCGATACCTAGCCAAAAGTTCAGGTAATCTCCCGATTTTATAGCCAGTTCTTAGCTAGCTTTTTTATCGGTTCACAACTCTACTTTGAGCTAGCTACTTTAGCCGGGTAATTTAATATACTAATAACATCTAACAGGAATTAAGCAATCCTACAGCTTAATTCCATGACCAAAAACTTCATCTACCAGGGTAAAAACCATGTCTGATACTGCAAATCATGACCTGAATTTTAATTCTGAGATTCCCACAAACGAGTTGGCTGATGGTGAACTGGATGAGCGCGATATTGAAGCTATTAATGGAGGAGTTCGACGTTGCCCGCCCGGCGATAAGGATGATGGGCTGCTTGAGAAGATTGGACGTGGTTTCGATAAGGTTGTGGACAAAATTATATTTTGGGATTAGACCAAATCGAGATCCAGCCAATCCTGTTGCTGAAGAATTGAACGACTTGGAACTCGAAGCGCGCAGGCGACATCCGTACTATCACAACCAGTCAAGCGCCTATAAAACCGCGCTTGACAATTCATTACCAAGATTTGGGTAGGGGCGAAGCATTTGGGCGACAATCGGGCTATCAATACCTTGATATATATGTCCAAATGCTTCGCCAAAACGCAGCACAATTGCCAGACACAAATAATTCGATTAGGAGCAAATCTTATGTCTTTTGAATTTGAAAGCGTCAATCCTTCTTTTCAAGAAGTCTCGCAAGCTCCGGAACTCCAGCATCAGAGTCAGTCAGATACTTCTGAGTTAAGTGATGATGAGCTGGAGCAAGTTAATGGTGGAATACTACCTTTGTTAGCCCTTGGTGTACGGTTGGCAGCCCCAGTTATTGGCCGCACTGTGGCTAATCTGGGTAGGTCAGCAGGTGGACGTGCGGTAGGCGAGGCGGTAAGGGATTTTACTGGAAACAATGATGATTGCTAAAGATAAATAAGGAGAAAAATGACTCAAGAAGGATCGGGTTTTTGCGATGAGATATTCACCCGAATCCTTCGCCCCTACGGGGGTTAGGATTTAGCTTCCCTTATATACAGAAAATATGAATGCAATACAGCCACTATACCTGATGCAGCAAACCCCCGATACGGGCAACGCTACAATATTTAGCGTTGGCTTAGTTATCGCCTGCTTGCTATTGCTAATTTTGTTGTGGTTGCCCGATTTGCTGACCAAAGAATAAGCATCATTCTGCTCGATTCATAGTGATGGCTGTAGGGGCGGGTTCGCTAACAATAATTGTCGAAAATCAACAATCTCGTAAACCCGCCCCCACCCCACCAAAAATACAAATGTACCGCTAATTTATTGGTAAAATATTGATTTAAATCAAGCGGGGGAGAAAGAGGTTTTACGAGATTGTTCGATCTGCGTTCGAGATTTTGGTGAACCCGCTCCTTCTATATTGAAAGACGTAGAGTGCGATCGATCGTTGGGCGGGGGCGGGTTTATGAAGTTGTGGGTTTTCGGCAATTATTGTTGGTGAACCCGCCCCTACAGGAATTAGGATCGATTCACGTCTACATGATATAATTCCTACCTAAAAAACAGAACAGAAACCCGGTTTCTATTCTGTTTTTTACGTGGGCATTTTACGTTGAATCTCTACTCTATCTGCAGCTCAACTAATCTCGCAAATAATCCTCCCTGTTCGATCAATTCTTCAAAGGAACCCACCTCCACTAAACGGCCTGCTTCAAGCACATAAATTCGATCGGCATTGCGAATCGTACTCAGGCGGTGGGCGATGACAATTCGGGTAACATTTAACTTGTCTAAACTCTCAGTTACGATCGCCTGCGTGCGGTTGTCCAAAGCACTCGTAGCTTCATCCATCAGGATAACCTTTGGTTTGACAACCATTGCGCGGGCAATTAACAATCTCTGCCGCTGTCCTCCGGAAAGATTCGTGCCGCCTTCGCTGACAACCGTGTGCATTCCCATCGGCATTTGTTCGATATCGGCGGCTAAACCGGCCATTTGCGCGGCTTCCCAAGCTTCCTCCTGCGTTACCAGCGCCCCGCAGGTAATATTGTCAAACATCGAACCAGCATTAATTCTGCCGTTTTGCAGCACTACTCCTAACTGCCGCCGCACTGCTTGAAAATCGAGGCCTGCTAAATCTTGATTGTCGTAATAAACAGTGCCGCTTTGTGCTATTTCAAATCCCAATAACAGCCGAAATAATGTTGATTTGCCACTGCCCGATGGCCCGACGATCGCGATAAATTCCCCCGGTTGAATATTGATGCTGACATCATCTAAAATTGGGGGGCCGTCCGATCGGTAGCGGAATGTCGCGCGATCGATCGTAATTTGACCTTTCAAGCGGCCGGGATCGGCTTTTGTCGGGTCAGATTCCGGGATTCCCTGGACGATCGGTTTGGCGCGCTCCCACAGCGGTACAATTCCTAAAATATCAGTTACGGTATTACTCAAATCTGTGATGCCGGAAAGAAAGGTTCCGAAGGCGGAATTAAAAGCGAGAAATGTGCCCATATTCAGTCCGTCGCCTCCTGTTTGAGAGGTTTGCATAAATTGAATTGCCAACCAAAACATCAGAATAGAACTGACTAACGGCAGCGCTTCGTTAAATACTGAAACGCTGTCGTCAATTCGTTTAATTCCTGTTTTTAGCTTGATTTGCTGGCTGTACTTTTTCGCCCAAGCTGCAAAAGCTCGCCCTTCTGCGGCAGCTACCCGCAACTTTGATACTCCGTTAATCAGTTCTACTGTCAGCCCGTTAATGTCGCCTTCTCCTGTTTCCATCTGCCGCTCTTTTGGGATTAAGAGCAAGCTCGACGTGACTGTTACTATAACTGCGATAAAAGTTAAACCAATTCCAACTAAAGCCAGCGGCAAGCTGTAAACAAACATCAGCCCTAAATTCAACAGGGAAAATATGGCACTTAAAAGTGTCCGCTGTGTCGCGCCGCTGAGTTGGGCGCGAATTTGATTTACTGCTAACAAGCGAGTTAGCAAGTCCCCGGAAGAATAGCTGCGAAAAAATGCCGGTTTTAATCTCAGCAATCGATCCCAAACTGCCGGCTGGAGAGTGCCGCTGGCAGCATTTTCGATCCGCAATGTCATAATTGTTTGGGCCATGCTAAATACAGCCCGCCCGATCGCCGCAACTAACAACACCAGCCCTAACTGCCACAGTAAAACGCGATCGCTGTCAGGAATAGCATCATTGACCAAAATCGAGGTAGCTTGCGGTGTCACCATCCCCAGCAGCGTTCCCAATATCCCCAGCCCGAAAGCAACGATAATGTCTTTTTCGTAGCCCTTCGTCCCGAAGCGAAACAGTTCCGCAGCGTTGCGAAGCAATAGCGGCAGGGGTCGGTAAAACATTTGAGTTTCTGGCGACAACTGTTGGGCTACTGCCTTAGTTACCCGTTTGCGAGTGCGAGCGCATCGCACAAAGTATAGCGATATCCCTTACCGGGAAGCAAAGCTACTGGTCGTTTGCCACACTTTGTATAAGCAAGCAGCGGGCCGCAGTTCTGCCGCCACCAATCCCCGGTCAGCAACACCCGGCGGGTGCGAAATTGGGACGATCGCGCGATCGCCTCCATCGGATCTTTAACTCGACTCAAGTCTTCGGAACCCGCCGGGGGATTAACTGTTATCCCTTGTGCCTTACCTACAGCCCCAGCAGCGATTAACAGCGGCGTTCCTTCCTCAGACAAGGCTGTTTTTCGGGGATGCAGCACCTCGGTTAACTCTCCCAAAGCTGTCTGGGTTACTTGGCTGTTTAGCTGTTCTCGTTCCTGAAATCGGCCCAATTCCTCGGCTTTTTGCCGGGAAACCAGCAAGTTCAAGCAGCAGCCGAAATACTCGTGCAGCAAAGCTAAACTCGCCCGCAGCCCGGAGGCATTTTCCATCTCTGCTGTTGAGAAGGTTTGCACCTCAACTTGCCCTACCGCTGCCAACAGCATATTCCCAGCCAAAGGAAACGCTGGGGAAGCGGAATTTAACTGCAATTCCCCCACACTCGCATCGCCCGATCGCACCTGTACCCAGACAACAGTTTCCGGGGGCGATCGCAGCATTTGACCTTTTTGCAGCGATATTTGCTGCGAGGCTGCTGCTAAAACTACAGTAGTTTCCGGGGAAACTATGTCATCGGCGATCGCCCGCGATCCCAAATGCTGTATCCACCCTTCCACAAGGACGATCGCTTTGTCGTCACCAGCAGCAACTAAAGCGGCACAATCTGTAGCTGCGATCGGTTCCAGTTCGGTTTCGGCGATCGGCACCGCCAGAATTCCCCACCGATCCCCCAGGGCCGTAGCGAACAAAGCCTCGCCTGCACCGACGCTGAACAGGTAATGGCGGTTGCTGGCTGGTTTCTCACTTTGTATCTTCCCTGCAAAAAGTGCGATCGCGCCCGATCGAACAATCCATACCCGATGCGGGTCATTCAGCAGCAGCGGTTCATTTCCTTTAATTCGGTGCAGTTTCTTAACAGGATTTAGATCTAGCATAGTTAGTAATTGGTAATTAGTAATATCAAGTTCGATCGAATCGATCGAATCGATCGGGCAGATCCACAGGCCCGCCGGGGATTCAAATCCCCGTCTCATAGCCAAAGTCGGTTAAAACCGACTGAATAGCCCCCATCAAACCATCGCTCATTTCATATCATGTCCGCTCGAACAACGACTATAAAATTAGTTTGTAGTGAGGAATGCAAGTCCTTGACTGCTGAGGACTTGCATTCCTCACTACAAACATTCTTTATTACGGGTAATTGACCGGACATGATATCAGTCCTCTGAGCGAGGACTTTAGCTTTGAGACAGGGAATTCATTCCCTGGCGGACTATCGGGCTGTCCCTAGTATTTCTACTATTTATTGTTCATTCCCAACCAAAAGAGCATAAGCTCCTCCCAGCTTTTGTAACTCCTCATGAGTGCCTCTTTGAACTACTTTACCCCCTGCGAGCATAATAATTTCATCGCAATCTCGAATCGTACTCAAACGATGAGCAACTACAATACAAGAAGTGCCCCGCCGCCTCAAATTCCGGTCAATAATTAACTCAGTTTCAGCATCCAGAGCACTCGTTGCTTCATCCAGCACCAACACTGCGGGATTTCTCACTAAAGCCCTAGCAATTTCCAAGCGCTGCCGCTGTCCGCCGCTCATATTTGTCCCCCCTTCATTCAGTTGAGCATCGTATCCTCCCGGCCTATTCAAGATAAGTTCGTGAATTGCCGCATCAACGCACGCTTGCACTAAATCTACTTCCGGTACTGTCGGGTCCCAAAGCGTCAGATTTTCCCGCACAGTGCCGGCAAATAGAAAGATCTCTTGTTCGACCATTGCCAGCGAATTCGCTAGGATAGAACGGGGAATTAAATTGCGAGGAACCCCGTCAAATAAAATTTCGCCATTCATTGGTTCGTAAAGTCCGGTAACAAGTTTGGCAATAGTAGATTTACCAGAACCGCTGCCCCCGACTAACGCTACTCGCTGACCCGGTTTTACGCTTAAGTTCAAGTTTTCAATTAGTGGCGCTTCCAAGCGGCTGTAGCCAAAACTGACACGGGAGCAATTCAATGCTTCCTTGCAGGTGAAAAGCATCTGGTGCAAGGGCGACGCGGCTGTTTCCATTATTAAAAGCATCGCGGTCTGCTTCGGGATCGATCGGGTTTTGCAGAACGTCATCAAGTCGGTTTAAATCGGCTTCTAATTCTTGCAGGGTGCTGCCAAAATTGACGAGATTGTTAACTGGCTGGAGGAATTGCTGAGTCAGACTTTGATAGGCAATTAACATCCCGATACTCAAACCGCCATTCATCACCCGCAAGCCGCCGACAACTAAGATAGCAGTTGCCGCTAATGCTGTTAAAAATGCTGGTAATATTGACAAAATCTGAGTGGGTAGAGCCAATTCTTGCTGAGCGTTGCTCATGTTGGCATAGTACCCGGCAAACTTAGAAAATAAATCGAATTCTCAACCGCTAGCTTTCACAGTTTCGATCGATTGAATGCCCGCGATCGCAGCACCGCCAACCTTACCTGAATCCTTACGCTAATCTGGTGTTAGCATCGACGCGGCTGCGGGATAAAGATTGCAGTGCCAAAAAGTTTAAAGCTGCAAAAACAGCAGCGACACTCGTCAATACCCAGTCGTACATCACCATAATTATCGCATATAAAACCATCATCACCGCGTCGATCGCAGTTGCAGCAAGTTTCCCCGATAAAATATCAGCAACCTTGTCATTAACTTAGCAGCGGCTGCTAATTTCACCTGCAAACCGCTGGGTGTAAAATCCCACAGACAAGCGCAAAGTATGCCAGAGAAACTGTCCCGACATCGAAATCGCAAGCTTGTTTGCCAACCGCCGCAAATAAAACAATCGCATCCGCGCTAGCAGCCCTTGAATAGCAGCAGCAAACAGCATTCCCAGTATTAAAGGTCGCAGCCATTCGTGACGGTTTTCGACGAGAATTTCATCAACAAAAATTTGGGTAAATGCCGCGCCAGCCAAACGGGGAACGGTGAGTAACAAACCAGCAATTAAACAAAATGCGATCGCCCAGCGGGAACTTTGCAATCGGGAATCTAAAGCAGTAGCAATACTCGGTTTTTTTCCGCCTTTTTTAAACTCCGGCCCTGGTTCAAAAGTCAAAACAACACCAGTGTAAGCAGACTTAAATTCTTCCAGGGAAACAGTCCTCGGTCCCGATGCGGGATCGTTGAGGTACACCCGCTTTTTCTTCATCCCCTCGATGACCAAAAAGTGATTGAAATTCCAAAAAACAATAAAAGGCGGTGGTACAGTTTTCAACTCTTCAACAGTTTTTTTAAATCCTTTAGCATCTCAGCCGTAAATTCGGGCTGCTTTGAGGATATTAGAAGCTTTACTGCCATCGCGAGAAACGCCACACTCGCTTCGCAATTGGGCTAAAGGTACTGGATGTTCGTAGTAACTCAAAATAATTCCTAAAGCAGCAGCACCGCATTCTACTGCTTCCATTTGTAGCAGTGTGGGAGTACGAACCCGCCTTAATTGGCGTGGCATAAAAAACTTGTCAATCCAGGGAATTTTCATCGGTTATAAGGCTGAAACCCATAATAAATTTTGCTTGTAGGCGACTGCGCGATCCCCCTCGCATCCCCCGAATCGTTGCGGGGACTTTGACTGCTCTTGTCCCCCCCTACAACCAGGGGGGTTATACCATTTTTCTGTGAAGCTGCATAGAATATATCCTTGACAGGAAAGGATTTCAGGCTTCCCATTCTGTGCAGCTTCATACAGAATTGGTATTAGGGGGGATCTAGACTTCGATATAAACAATAGAGACGGTCGGTTTAATAGTAAGGTGCGTCAGATATTACTATCAACTACCAACTGTAAGGTGCGTCGCTACCAGATGGTCGATTTTGGTTTGGGATGGTTGGTGGCGACGCACTCTACAACTATCAATCAATTGACAATTGACAACTACCAACTATCAACTGTAAGTAAGGTGCGTCGCTACCAGATGGTCGATTTTGGTTTGGGATGGTTGGTGGCGACGCACCCTACAACTATCAATCAACTGTCCCAGGTCAACAGTCAACTGTTAATAAACCCCTGTCAAAGACCTAAAAATAGGAATCACGTAAGAAATCGGCGCTAACTGCCCGATTTGAACCCGAACTAGGGCAGTTGTACCAGGGGAAATCTTGAGAGGAGGCCCGTTCGATGAAGACCATTTGTAACCGCTGAAAGTGTTCTGATCTTCCTGCAATTCCACAAAAAATTGCACGGGATCACCGCCACCAGCTATGTTTTTAGAGATGCTGTCAGCCAAATTTTCATTGCCGATAATTGCCGACATATCTTGATTAGTAACCGGAAAAGGAGAAACTTGCGTTATTTTGCCGACAATGCCGCCGTAGCGCTCTGGCTTGACGACGCTAGGGGTAACTTGTACAGTCATTCCAGGTTTAATTTGCTTGCCGTCTCTGTCAGCCAAATAGACAAGGCTGACCATTTTTTCACGATTAGCTTTAGCTTCAACTGTCCCGATTCTAGCGCCGACATTCAGCATTTGACCTGCAACGGCGCTAACTTCTAAAACGCGGCCACCATATTGGCTGGTAATTTTGCTGTCGGCAGCCAACTGATTCTGCAAGTGGGCAATTTTGCGTTTAATTTCCTGAATTTGATTTGTTTGGGCGATCGACTTTTCTAAATCTTGCTGAGCTAGTTTGACCGCTTGGGTTTCCATGTCTTTAATCTTAGTTTTGATTTCGTCAATTTTGTTCAGGTTTTGCAGGTAATCCCGTTCGGCGTTACTTTTTTGAACTTTAAGTTCTTGGAGATTGTTTTTAATTTCGTTAAGGCGGTTGAGATTTTGCAGGTATTCTCGTTCGGTATTGGTAGCTTCTACATTGAGTTGTTGCCGATTGTTTTTGATGTCGTCAATTTTATTGAGATTTTGCAGGAATTCGCGAGCGCTATTAGTTTTCTGAACGTCGAGTTCCTTTAACTGCGTTTCAAGATCCGCCAATTGCATCTGAGAGTCGGCGAATTCCTGTCTCGCTTGCAGCATTACATCCTCGCTGATAGCCCTTTCTTGTTCGTAAAGAACGCGGCGAGTTTCAAAGCGCTGCTGCAAAGTTTCTACCAAAGAAGTGATATGCTGTTTTCGCTGCAAAAGACTGTCGCGTTTTTTAGCGATCGCAGCCAGAGTTTGCTGCCGCAATACCGGCGCCACTTGTTCTCGGCGCAAACTTTCTTCCAAACTTTGGCGTTTTTCTGCTAATGCTGCCAGAGTTTGCTACCGCAGTACCGGCGCAATTTGTTCTCGGCGCAAACTTTCCTCCAAACTTTGGCGTTTTTGCTCTAATGCTGCCAGAGTTTGCTGGTGCAGTAGCGGCGCAACTGACTCCCTATTCAAGCTTTCCTGAAGGTCTTTTTGCTGCTGTTCTAGGATTTTTAATTCCAGCGCAATCTGCTGTTTTTGCAGCTTATTAGTATCTTGCTTTTGCCCTTGCAGTTCAGCTAATTTTGCTTGCTCTTGCTCTAGCTGCTGCTTGAGGTCGAGTTTATCAATTCTGCCGATTTCTTGACCCCGTTTGACAACATCTCCCGGCTTGATATTCAGCTTGATTAATTGACCGGAACTAGCAGCTTGAAATTGCACGACGCGGCGGGGCACAAGCAACACGCCTTGACCGGAAACAGTCAGCCCAATTCGCCCGATCGCACTCCAAACACCCGCAGCAGCAACTAAACAGCCAATTGCAGTTAGTCGCAGCCACGATCGAGGACTGACTACCTGCATCATTTGGTCGAGGCGTTCCGGTGAAGATAAGCGATCGATCGCTTCAGTAGTGAAAAGTTTGTTTTGTTTTACCTGCATCAGCTACTCCTTTCGTAACGGGCGATCGCGTTCTGGCTGCAAGCAGGGGTGCATTTGAATGGGAAATTCTTTGGGGGTCACAATTGAGACACAAACAATTTCTCAACTAACCTTCAAAGCTTCCGTGCAATTACTATAATTTTTTCACGCTTGTTTGCAGCTTGCCTTACGAGTCACTGTACGACAATTAACCCTGGTGAGACCCTAACCAACAGTAGAGTTTTCAGCTAACAAAAAGACCGACTGCAAGCTCGTCTTCAGACGGGGACATCACCCGAACTTTCGGCTAGGTTTCGTGCCAAACTACACGCTAGCAATGCTTTTTACGTACTCCGACAAAGAAACCGGGTTTTTTACGCCCGTGTGCGGGCTGCAATGCGTCTTTTCGTAAAAAACCCGGTTTCCAATCCCCCATGCGTCCAGGACTAATACAGATAAACTAGGTTGCTGTAGTCTATTCCCAAAAGCCGATCTAAAATGCTCTCAAATTCCACTAAAAATAATTTTTAAGTATTTAGATAGATGTCATATTATTAGTTTTTTATCTACCATAAATACATGGAGTTACTAAGAGAATTGCTGTGATTTATCCCACTCCCGATCCGTTTCCCGGGCCGCAGATTCCCAGTACCGAACCCGGGCTGCCGACTATACCGACATCGCCACCAGTACCGGGCCCCGTACCCGAACCGATTCCCAGCCCCGTACCCGAGCCGGTACCTGCACCAATCCCGCAGCCAATTCCCGAACCGGTGCCGGAAACAGTACCCTCGCCGATTCCCCAGACAGTCCCAGGGCCAATTCCTCAGACAATCCCTGAACCTGTTTAAATTAAGCAACAGGAGGGCGGGTGAGTGAAACAGTCAACTCGCTTCTACTATAGAGCCGTGCCTTACCCGCCCCGGAGGGCACGCCTCAGATATGATTGTTTTTTTGCACTTACTTACTTAGCTGTGGAAGTTAGAAGGCACAAGTCCGATATATTGCGGATACTTATGATATTTTGAAACAGTGATATGTTTCTAAATAGCTATGCTTACCGCCGGAATTGTCGGACTGCCTAATGTTGGCAAATCTACTCTGTTTAATGCTTTGGTGGCTAATGCCAAGGCGACTGCTGCTAATTTTCCTTTTTGTACGATCGAGCCAAATACGGGTATCGTGGCAGTACCCGACGAACGGTTGAAGGTACTGAGCAATATTTCCAATTCTGTGCAAACTGTGCCGACGCGGATGGAGTTTGTGGATATTGCAGGTTTGGTGAAGGGTGCGAGTCAGGGCGAAGGGCTGGGAAATCAGTTTTTGTCTCACATTCGGGCTGTAGATGCGATCGTCCACGTTGTCCGCTGTTTTGACAATGATGATATCATTCACGTTTCGGGTTCTGTCGATCCGCAGCGAGATATTGACATTATCAATCTCGAACTGATTTTAGCAGATTTGGCTCAAATTGAACGCAGACTCGATCGCACTCGCAAACAAGCCCGCAACAACAAGGAAGCTCAAGCAGAAGTGAACGTGCTTGAAAAGTTGGTTGTGGTTTTGAATGCCGAAAAACCAGTACGCCAGTCAAGTTTAACCGACGAAGAAGCAGAATTAGTTAAAGGTTTAGAATTGTTAACAAACAAGCCGATTATCTATGCGGCGAACGTGTCTGAAGACGATTTGGGAACCGGAAATAGCTATGTCGAACAAGTCCGGGAAATAGCAGCTAAAGAAAATGCTAAGGTTGTCATAGTTTCGGCGCAAGTCGAGTCAGAATTGGTAGAACTACCAGAGGAAGAACGAGCAGATTTCTTAGAATCTCTGGGAGTGACTGAAGGTGGCTTAAAATCTTTGATTCGAGCTACTTACGAATTATTGGGTTTGCGGACTTATTTCACTAGCGGGCCGAAGGAAACTCGCGCTTGGACGATTATCGCAGGAATGTTAGCACCGCAAGCTGCGGGGGTGATTCACTCTGATTTTGAGCGGGGTTTCATCCGGGCCGAAACTGTGGCTTATGAAGATTTGGTGGCTACCGGTGCGATGAATGCGGCTAAGGAAAAAGGCTTACTTCGCAGTGAAGGAAAAGAGTATGTTGTACAAGAGGGGGATGTGTTGTTGTTCCGATTTAATGTTTAGGTTTTTAAGGAGATAAGCACGTGCACATAAATATCGTTTCGCTAGTAATTGCTTGGCTGGTAACATCTGTGAGCTTTTTTATTATTTCCAAGTTGCCCATAGGCGTGGATATTGACACTTTTGGAAAAGCCATGGTTTCGGCGGCGGTTTTTGGATTGCTAAATGCTTTAGTGCGGCCGATTTTTATGTTGTTTACTTTTCCAGCTTTGTTGATAACTTTTGGTTTGTTTATGATTGTTATCAACGCTGCTATCTTTGGATTGGCGGCTTGGTTAGTTGATGGATTTCGCTTGCGCTGGGGAATTTGGAGTGCTTTGTTGGGTGCTATAACCCTAAGTTTTATTAACTCTTTTCTCTACAGCATTTTACCTAATCTTCGCTAGGGAAAGCGGAAGGGGCGGGTCGATCTATCTGGTTAGCTTTGGCAAGTATTTCCTGGTAAAACCCGCTTCTACTGCAAATATTTTCGGTGAAAATTGCCTTTAAGGTATTTGCTGGTTGAGATTTGGAGCGATTGAGTTATCAGCCTTCGCAATAGTCGAGAAAGCTTTCTGGAACTAAGCGCAATTCGCCCGAGCGAAAGCGGTCAACAGGCATCCAAAATGCGGTACATTTCAAGTTTCCGTCTACAAAATCTAAACTTTCCAATTCATAGAATCTGGAGTCAACAAAATCGCACTGGTAGAGTTGTATTAATTCGTGTCCGGCTTGGCCATTGAAAATAAAAAAGGTTTCCAAACAAGCTAAATATTGGATATTGGTTAACTCGGCTTGAATTTCTTCTTGAAATTCTCTTTGCAAAGCGTCGCAACTGTGTTCTCCGAATTCTACGCCGCCGCCCAGAGCTCGGTACAATGTGTCTTGTTTTACCGGATCTTGGAACTGGGAAACGAAAATGCGATCGCGCGATCGAATTAATCCTAGAACAATTACACGAATTTTAGGTGATTTTTGCATAATTATACCATTTTACCAAAATCATCGAACAGTATTTGTAAGGTGCATCGAAGAAAGAACAATCCCTAAATTTAATCGAAAATCTCAGCGACGTACCTTACATATTAGGTATACGAAACAACCGTCTATTTCACTCTCGCCCTGTTTGTCAGGTGGGATCTATGAGATTGTCCCTCTTTCTTGAGGATTGTCGGTGGCGATACACCCTACGCCTGGGGTTTCATCTTCTTTGCATCAAAGATTTATAGCCTTTATACTGACGGTAGATCTGGTAATGGGTAATGGGTAATGGATAATAGATAATGGATAATGGGTAATTGGTAATTGGTAATTGGTAATTGGCTGCTCTTGCTTACTGCTTGATTCTTCCGTCTAACTAATGACCAATGCCCCATGCCCCATGCCCAATTCCCGATTCCCAATGCCCCATGCCCCATGCCCAATGCCCCATGCCCCATGCCCAATGCCCCATGCCCCATACCCAATGACTAATTATCAACAAAAGCCTCTCGACTGCGACTGTTTTCCACAGGCCAATTTTTATTCTCCCCGCCAATAATCAGTTTTTCAATCGTGACGAATTCTTTGCTAAGTTGCTGGAAAACATTAATTAAAACATCGATCGCGATCGCATCGCTAGTCCCCAAATCGAACCAACAGCGAGCCCAAGAACCTTGATACTCCATTTCTCCCATATTGTGCATCAAAGCCATCATGCTTTGGTCGGCTCGATTAGTATCGTAATCCATGTCACTGATATCTAAGCCTTCATCTTGAACTTGCAAATTTTCCGCATTAAATCCTCCTAGTTTTCCCAAGAAAAACCAAGAGTCAAACACTTCTTCAACATACTGTTTTTCACCGTTTGAAGGCACGTTGCTGAACTTCAGCCAAATCCAGAGGTCAAAGGGGTTAAACTCGCGAAACTGTACTTGCATAGTTTTTTGGTGTTTCTATAATTGTGGTAAAGCCGTCGGGCCCCAGATGCCATCTGCATCTCTAATTTTATCGCGCATCGGGTCACAGTCGCGAGATTTGCTGTCGAGACGGTTGCGGGTTTTGCACTGCTGAAAGAAGATTTCGGCTACTAAACTGCGCGGTAGTTGGTCTGGTTTTGCTAAGGCGGCATCGAAGTTTTTTCGGGCTTCTTCAAGTAGGGTTTTGTTGTTGGATTGAGTCTTGGCTTGAGCAAATAAGACTTGTGCTTTGAGATAAAGAATTTCGGGGTTGCTGGGTGTTTCTGCGAGTGCTTTGTTGGCAAATTCTAAAGCGCGATCGTACTTTTTCAAATCTCGATAGCCTACAGCGATGCCGCGATAAGCTAAGTAGCGGGGCGAGGCTTTTTCTTCCAGTCTTTTAATAGCGTCGCTGGGGTTGGAAAATGGCAGGTTTGAGGCTAGCATTAAATCCATGTAGCCTTTGAGCAGGTTGAGTTCGGGGTCGTTGGGCGCTATTTTTTCAGCGGCATCTAGGTACTGAAATACGACTCGCAATTTGTTGAGTGCTTGGGGCGCGCCTTTAGCTGTTCCTTCTTTGGCTATGGCATTTGCTCCTTCTAGAAAGTGACCTGCTGCTGTGTAAATGTTGCCGCGCAAGGGGTTAGTCTTAGTTAATTTTTCACCGACTTCGCGGGTTTTTTGCGCGTAGGTATTCATCGAGTTTAAGTCCTGCTCGATGTAGGATAATGAGGCTGCCATTGCATAGGCTAGCGGCTCGTTTGGTTCGGCTGATAGTGCTTGTTGAACTTGGGCTTTGGCTTGTTTGTAGTTTCCTTGCTGAAACATTGTTCTGAAGGCGGTTTCGGTGTTGGGCCCGATCGCCTGCGGGTTGCTTGTGCGGAAGGGATCGCCCGCTACTGCCGAGTTGATGCAGATGCCCAGGGCGATCGCACTTGCACATATCGCCCGCACCGTCTGTTTATAACTTAACATTTGCTTGCCAAGCGATGCTAAAGGGTTTTTCGTCATTGTCAATTTTCTCAACGAAATATATTGTAAACTAGAAACAAGAGATTTACGTTCTCAGACTATCGGGCCGCTAGCAAAAAAGAGTTAAATTTGCTTGATTTTTTGTGGCTGTTGCGGTATATTTTAATAATGGGAGTGTGACTTCTCATATATATGAAGGGACAGATTTCCATTGTTAAAATATACCATAAAAAATGTCAAATATCAAACGCCAAGGCTGAAAAAAAACCAAATTTTTTGTAAAGATTTATGTAAAATAAATTTGGGCGAGCGGCACCAGCCAAAAACAACCTTAACTATTAATAGCACAACCAAGAGCTGAGGGAGACACGATTCCCAATTCCCAATTCCCAATTCCCGATGCCCCATTCCCCATTCCCCATTCCCTATTACGTTAATGCTTTATCTAAAAAACTTAGTCTATCATCCTACAGCCTGTCCGAATGCTATTCTGAAAAACATCAACTTAGAACTGCCATCGCAGCAAATGGGGCTGATTGTGGGCCGCAGCGGTTCTGGAAAAAGTACGCTTTTAGAAATATTAGCAGGTTTAGCCGAAAAAACTAGCGGCGACATCCGCTGGCGCGAACAAGAATTAACACCGGAACACTTGCAACAGTTAGGAGGTTTAGTGTTCCAGTTTCCAGAAAGACATTTTTGTGGGGGCACAATTTTAGAAGAATTGCGACTGGGACATCCCGAATTGGGACAAGAACAAATTAACTCAGCGATGACAGAAGTTGGGTTGGCACATTTGCCGCTGCGCGCTTCTCCCCACGCTTTGAGCGGCGGACAACAGCGCCGGGTGGCCCTGGCGGTGCAGCTAATTCGCCAGCCGCATTTGCTGCTTTTGGATGAACCGACGGCGGGTTTGGATTGGTCGATGCGCCGACAGTTGGTAAGCTTGTTGGGTAAGTTGAAAAATCACTGGACTTTGTTGATTGTTACTCACGATGCTAGCGATTTGTTGAGCGTTGCTGATAAGTTTTGGACGTTGGATCACGGGGATTTGCAGGAGGTCGATCGCACGAAGTTAGAGGCTAAGGAAGCAAGTTGTGTAAGTCAGTAGTCAGTAGTCAGTAGGCAGTAGTCAGTAGTCACCAGTCATGAGTCATTAGTCATTAGAAGTGCGAGCGTCCCCGCTCGCGAACGTCCTGCCTTGCTTGCTGTCCTCGTTAGCAAACCTTGTCATTAGTCATGAGTCATTAGTTCTTTCGATAGTTATTAGAAGATGAACCAGACAGAAATTATGATGTTGCCCCAAATGAATGAATTGTGGCAAAAAACGCTGAATTGGGAGCCGGATGAGTCGCAGCAGCAACAATTTCAGCGGCTTTATGAGTTAATTGTTGAAGGCAATCGTTCCTTGAATTTAACTCGAATTACTGAGCCAGTCGAGTTTTGGGAAAAACATTTGTGGGATTCTCTGCGGGGAATTGCGAGATTGCTGCGGGTTAATCACAATTCGGCGGAAAATAACGATTTTCCCGTTGACTCCCCGCTCAAAGCGATCGATATCGGGACTGGTGGCGGTTTTCCAGGGTTGCCAATTGCGATCGCCCTTCCGCATTTATCAGTCACTCTCCTGGATTCAACTCGCAAGAAAATCACTTTCTTGGACACGGTTTTGCCGTCTTTGGGCATAGAAAATGCTGCGACTTTGCTGGGCAGATCTGATGAAATTGCCCGACAACCGCAGCACAGACAAGCTTACGATATCGCATTTCTCAGGGCCGTTGGTGCAGCTTCTATCTGTGCTAAATACGCGCTGCCTTTTCTAAAAAATGAGGGTTTGGCCGTACTTTACCGGGGGAATTGGACGGTGGAGGAAGAGACGGAGTTGCAAAGTGCGATCGAGCGTTTGGGCGGTACGCTTGAGTCAGTCGAATCATTCACCACGCCGACGAGTCAGGGCGCGCGGCACTGCGTTTATTTGCGGAAAACTGTACAGCAGTTCGATCGCCCGATTCGCTAGTCACCAGTATAATCGGTTTGAGGGTTCGGACTTCAGTCTTTGGAAGGATGCGGACTGAAGTCCTCACTACAAACCTTATACCATGGAAGGATGCGGACTGAAGTCCTCACTACAAACCTTATACGATCGCCTGGTTAAATAACAATCTGGAAGTCGCTAGCTGTCAGAGATGGAGCACCGTCAAGCTTGGCAAATAGCGCACCAGTTCCTAAACCGACTGCTGCCCCATTCTGGTTGAAGAATAAGTTGCCAGTGGCGCGACTGTACACAATTAGACCATCGCTGGTTTCCGCGGCTAAATCGCTATTTACAAAGGCAATATTAGCCGACGTAATTGTGCCGAATGAGGTTTGAGATAAGAGGATTTGGTCGCTACCGATCGCAAAATCAGTAATGCGATCGATCCCGAAATCAGCAGTATTAAAAGCACTGTTCGCTCGGAACAAAAACATATCGTTACCAGCACCGCCAGTCAAGAGGTCATCGCCTGCATTGCCTGCGAGTTGGTCGCTGCCGCCGCCACCAATTAATGTATCATTGCCGTCGCCACCGGTAACATTGTCATCACCTAAACCACCCTGAAATGTGTCGTCGCCACCTCCCATGTCCACAACTGACCTGGCGTAGATTCCTAACAAGGTAATTACATCATTGCCATCAGCATTTGAACTGGTAGGTTCATCGCCTTTGAGATCGATCGCAAAGTCGTTGTTGTTAATGGTAACGGTGATGGTGTCGTTACCAATGCCACCAATAATTTTAGCCTCAGTAGGCGGTATATAGTTAGGATTGGTGTTGTTGTTCGGGGGGGCAGCAAAAGCGATGTTGATGGTGTCATTGCCTGTACCCCCGTCAGCACGATTAACGCCGTCGGAGTCGGTGATGCTGTCGTCGCCTGCACCTCCAAAAATGCGATCGAAATCGCCGGCACCGCCGTTGATGGAATCGTTGCCTCCCTTACCATCTATTAAATCATCCCCGCCGTTGCCATTAATGATGTCGTTGCTGTCGGTGCCCGTGAGTGTATCTGCATCGGGAGTACCGTTCAGAATAGATGGGATAATTCCTTTAACAGTTACCTCAACTTTGGTAACATCCGAACCACCTCGACCATCTTCGATTTGATACTGAAAAATATCGTCTCCGCTGAAATTAGAATCTGGGGTATAGGTAAGGAAATCATCTTTGAAATTGTTCGGCGTACCGTTGTCGCTGACAACTGCTTTGCCATGATTTGCAGGTTTGAAAATACTCAGTTTTAAAGGGTCGCCATCGGGGTCGCTGTCGTTGGACAAGACGTTAATATTGACGGTTGTGTTAGAGTTGACGATCGCACTGTCGCCTGTTGCTATGGGCGATCGATTGACGGAGACTCCTTTGGAAAACTCGGAGGTGTTATTCTTGGCATCTGTTGCTGTTGCCGTGATGAATTCATTGGTGCTAATCCCGTTGGCGAGGACTGCATAAGTAAAACTGGCATTACCGCTGCTGTCTGCTGTAACATTAGTCGAACCGAGGAAAATCAGCCCCTCACCAAATCCGGTGGGTTCGAGGCTGGAGTTAGAGAAGAATTCCAATCGGAAAGTGCCGTTCGCGGTACTGTTGAGAGTACCTGCGATCGTGATATTGCTGCCACTGCGTACCACAGAGGTGAGGGTGGGTAAATTTTGCAGGTTGTTCGCCCCCGAATCTGCGTCGCCCGAATCGTTAGCAGTGACACCATCATTTCCCAAGTCGATGCCCAATTTAGCATTACCTTCGATCGCGTTACCTTGGATTGAATTACCGCTAGATGCTGCACCGATGATCGATACCCCGTTTTGATGGTTGCTATAGATCGAGTTGTTCTGGATCTGATTTCCTGTAGCGGCAGAGATCGATACCCCCTGCTGCTGGTTGCCAGCAATCCGATTGCCAGTCTGCAAGCTATCTCCACCCACAAAAGTGCCAGAGGCGTTTTCGATGCTAACTCCATTCTGGCTGTTGCCCAAATCGGGGTCGCCGACGACATTCGTGCCGATATAATTGCCAGATATGCGGTTGTTGATGGCATTTACCCCAATAATTTTTATGCCGTTGCGATCGTTGCCAGAAATGACGTTGCCACCTAATATTCCATTGCCTCCCGAGTTGTCAATGAATACACCATTCTGGATGTTGCCCAAGTCTGTGATGCCAAGGGAATCAATGCCAATGTAGTTGCCAGAGATAGTGTTGCCACTTCCACCTAAAATCCGTACTCCATTATTTTGATTGCCAGAGATGACGTTGCCAGAATCGATCGTAATTTCCGAAGTGTTGCGAATAAATACACCATCCCCAAGGTTGCCCAAAGCTGCTTGGCCACTGACATCCGTGCCGATGTAGTTGCCCTGGAGGTGAGTACCGAGTCCATTGCCCAAAAACGTGATGCCATTGCCAGCGTTACCAGAGATGATGTTGCGTGTATCGGCAGTCCTCCCTCCGACTTGATTGCCGGGGGCATTGATACTCAAACCATCGAGGGTATTGCCCAAAGCTACTTTGCCTGTAATATCAGTGCCGATGTAGTTTCCTGTCACCAAGTTACCGACAGAGTTACCGCTGATGGTGATGCCGTTGCCGTCGTTACCTGATATCAAGTTGCGATTGCTAAGGGCCGTTCCCCCAATTTTGTTATTAGGAGAGTCAACGATCGCGATTCCGCTTAAACTGTTGCCACGATCGATCGTGCCTTGAGTATCCGTACCAATGTAATTGCCTCGGATAGTATTGTCGCCCTTGGTTTTGAGAATGATGCCATTGCCCTGGAAACTATTGATAATTAACCCCTGTACGGTACTGTTTCCCGCTGCGATCGTTAAGCCGTCCGTGCCCGCCCCTGCTTTGCTTCCATTTAGTTCAATTAAAGGAGTGCCGGCGAATCCTGGCTGACTTGTGCCGTCGATTGTGACAGCATCAGTAATCGTAGGGAGGGCCGAAAGCGGTTGAATCGTCTGTATGCCACTACCGGGAATATTAAAAGTAATCGTGTTAGGTCCCGACCAGGCATTAGCATTGAGAATTGCCTGCCGCAACGAATCAGGCCCGCTGTCATTGATATTGCTAACTACAAGATTTGGCAGGATGGTGACGGTAGCAATGTTGCTATTTGTTGTGCCGTCGCTGACGCGATAGGTGAAACTGTCGTCGCTGAATTTGGCACCAGGAGTGTAAGTAATGAAATCATCGTTAGGATTGTTAGGCGTACCGTTGTTGTTCACCACTGCTGTCCCATTCACCGGATTCGTTACCAGACTGATGGTCAGGGGGTCGTCATCGGGATCTGTGTCGTTTGCCAAAACGTTAATATCGACGGAACTGTTAAAGTTGACGATCGCGCTATCACCGTTCGCTATTGGTAAGTGATTGGTGGGAACATTTATCTCAACTTTGGTAACATCCTCACCGCCCCGACCGTCTGAGATTTGATACTGAAAAATATCTCCGTGACTAAAAGTGGCATCCGGAGTATAGGTAATAACATCATCTCGCAAATTGTCCGGCGTACCGTTATCGTTGACTGTGGCTTTCCCGTGGCTGGGAAGTTTGTAAATACTCAGTTGCAAAGGGTCGCCATCCGGGTCGCTGTCGTTGGCCAAGACATTAATATTGACAGGATTTTTAGATGTGACCATAGCACTGTCACCTCTAGCTATTGGTAAGTGATTGGTGGGAACATTCACCTCAACTTTGGTAACATCCTCACCGCCCCGACCATCTGCGATTTGATACTGAAAAATATCTCCTTGACTAAAAGTTGCATCCGGAGTATAGGTAATAAAATCATCTCGCAAATTGTCCGGCGTACCGTTATCGTTGACTGTTGCTTTCCCGTGGCTGGGAAGTTTGTAAATACTCAGTTGCAAAGGGTCGCTATCGGGGTCGCTGTCGTTGGCCAAGACATTAATATTGACAGGATTTTTAGAGATGACCATAGCGCTGTCACCTGCTGCTACGGGCGATCGATTGGTGCCCTCAGAAGGTGTCGGAGTTGGTGCCGGAGATGGTGTCGGAGTCAGTATCGGAGGTGGTGTCGGTAATGTAATTGGAGGTGGTGGCGGAGGTAGTGTCGGTAATGTGATTGGGGGTGGTGTCGGTAATGTGATTGGAGGTGGTGGCGGAGGTAGTGTTGGCAATGTGATTGGAGGTGGTGTCGGTAATGTGATTGGAGGTGGTGGCGGAGGTAGTGTCGGTAATGTGATTGGAGGTGGTGTCGGAGATGTGATTGGAGTCGGTGTCGGAGATGGTTTCGGAGTCATTGGACTCGGCGTCGGAAATGGTGTCGGAGATGGTTTCGGAGTCATTGGACTCGGCGTCGGAAATGGTGTTGGAGAAGGCGTTGGTGGTTGGTAAACGATCGCCAATCCTTGAGAGAATTCCGAAGTATTGTTATCGTTGGTAGCACTCGCAGTGATGATTTGACCGACGGATAAACCGCTGCCAAAGTTATAGGTGAAATTGGCGTTGCCGTTGCCATCAGTATTGACAGTAGTGGCACCGAGGAAGGTTTTGCCTTCGCCGTAGTTAGTCGGATCGGGGCTGGGGTTAGAGAAGAATTCGACGCGGACGGTGGCGTTTGCGGTACTGTTGAGAGTTCCTGCGATCGTCGTTTTGTTGCCATCGGAGGAGGCAAAGGTCAATCGGGGGAAGTTTTGCAGGTTGTTCGCGCCCGTGTCGGCATCCCCCGCATCGTTAAGGGTGACTCCTGTTGTCCCGAGGTCGATACCCAAGCCGCTATTGTTGAAAATCGAATTGTTGAGAATGGCGTTGCCCGTGCCTTTGTTAACAGCAACTCCGGCAGATTCGTTGTGGGCGATCGTATTTCCTTGTCCCGTACCGATACCGCCGATCGTATTGTTTGTCCCGTTTTCGATCGCAATACCATCGCCACCGTTGCTGCGAGCGATATTGCCAGTCAAGTCAGTGCCGATATAATTGCCGTAAATCCAGTTTTTGGCTGCACCATTCGATAGCTTGATGCCAGCAGCCACGTTCGACAGCTTGATGCCATCCCGATCTCTTTCGCCGGAAAAGCGGTTAATTGCCAGTCCTCGGACGATCGAATTATTTGCCTGAATGTCAAGTCCGATCGGCGAATTGGATGCTGCACCATTGAGTTCAATTCGCGGCGCACCCTGGAAACCGGGGCCGCCTTGACTCCAACCGTCGATCGTCACGCTATCTGTAATTATCGGTAAAGCGGAAGTAAGATTAATTGTCTGAGGATTGTTAAATGCGATCGGGGTTGAGATCGGGAATGGGAACCGAGGAATCTGCAAGAAAGTGGGAATCTGAAATTGGATAGTATCTGCACCTGGATGAGCATTCGCATTGAGAATTGCCTGTCGCAACGAACCCTTCCCGCTGTCATTGGCATTGGTCACTAAAAAATTCACTCCCACATCTGACAGGACAGAAACGGTAGCAATGCTGCTGAATCCTTTGCCGTCGCTGGCGCGATAGGTGAAGCTGTCGCCGCTGAAGTTGGCACCGGGAGTGTAGGTAATAAAATCATCGTTGGGATTGTTGGGCGTGCCGTTGTCGTTCACCGCAGCCGTCCCCTGAGTAGGCTTCGTAACTAGGCTAATCGTTAAGGGGTTGCCATCGGGATCGATGTCGTTGGAGAGGACTTGAATATTGACGGGATTGTTCGCACGGACGATCGCGGTATCATTTTCTGCTACTGGCGGCAGCAGTGCGGGAATTGCCACGCTGATGCTGCCAAACACATCCCCGTTGTCGGTAGCACTCCCCGCAGCATTGCCCGCACTGCTGCCGCTGAAGCTGGGTAGAGTGTTAATCGCTGTCACCGTTGGAGCCGCCACCACCCCAGCCGCACTGGCGAGGTTGGGAGTCACAGCAAAAATTGCCCCGCCCTTTCCTTGACCATTTGCGCCTGAGGAGCCGTTGGAATTGGCAGCGACAATACCGCCCAACCCACCTGTTGCCGTGTTATTCACAAATTTGCTGTTGACCAGGGCGAGGGAACCATTGCGAATAAAAATCGCACCCCCCAGTCCAGCACCGCCGCCACCGCCGCCATCATAATTGCCCACGGCGTTGTTGCCGCCCTTGCCGCCGTTACCGCCGAAGTTTCCCCCACTACCGGGAATGCCACCAGAGCCGGAGCTGCTGCCGCCGCCACCGCCACCGCCGCCGCCAAAGCCGCCGTTACCACCCGATCCGCCAAAATTGAAGGGACTCTTGCTGGCACCACCGAAAGCGTCACCGCCACCGCCACCGCCGCCGCCAAAGCCACCGCTGCCACCGATGCCACCAGCAATACCTAAACCCCCGCCACCGCCACCCCCAAATTCGCCACCTGTGCCACCAAAACCACCAAAATTGTCGTCGCTCACGCCACCGCCACCGCCACCGCCTCCAACGCCGCCGTTGCCGCCGTCACCCGCGAAGCTACCAACACCGCCACCGCCACCACCGCCACCAACACCACCACCAGTGCTACCATTTTGCTGATCGATACCGTTCGTGAAGCCACTGCCTCCGTTACCTGCTGGGTTACCGCCAAATATGGTGCCTGTACCGCTACCGCCCTTCTGAGTACCGCCGCCGTAGTCCTTCAGAGTACCGTTATCGCTCATGAAGCCGCCACCGCCACCACCAGTGTTAGTGTTAAGAAAGGGCCTGACGCCGTTGCCGCCAAAGCTACCGCCACCGCCACCAGCACCAATGCCGTAGCCACCGCTACCACCAAAGCCTCCACCGCCATTGTTGTTCGTGCCGCCATTGCCGCCAACTGCTTGGTTATTTGAGAAGGTGACATTATTTACGCCGACAGTACCGCCGTTAATAAACAGCGCGCCACCCATGCCGCCGCCACCGCCGCCGCCGTTACCACCTTTTCCCCGACCATTTGCCAGGGTGAGGTTATTGAAGTTAATGGTGCCTTGGTTGACAAAGAAGAGGCGGACATCGCCATTTTCGTTGATGCCGCTGTTGTTGGCATCGCCGCTAATCGTTAGGTTATTTATCCCAGTGCCTTTGATGGTGAGGCTGTCGTTGACGATTAGTTGTGCCGAAAGGACGATCGTCCTGGGTACGGCAAAGAAATTTGGGTCGAAGATAATTGTGTCTGCACCAGCTTGAGTATTAGCCTGTTTGATAGCATATCGCAGGGAACCCGGATCGCTTTCATTGTCGTTGGCGTTGGTGATGGTGAAAGTAGCCATAATTTTTGCGCTATAATTTTACTTTGGTTTAAACAATACAGAACTCAACTTCTTGAATAAATCTGGAGTTTCTGTTCGAGAAGCCTGCTTTTTGAGTTTTTCGTAACCTATTGCTTGTTATTCACAATCCGAGCCGATCGGTCAAATATCCGTACACTCAGCCCAGACAAGTTCGTCACTCTGACTTAACAATCCGCGATCGCCCTGAAATAATTTTTGTCTATTTTTCAAAACTAGCTAATTTTTTACGTATCACACAAGACTGTTACGTAAATTTACAGATGCGACCAAGCGATCCGAAACCTCTACCCCACTATCCCAAACTCCTGTTATTTTTAAACTCCTTTAAACCCGGCGCGATCGTAATTTTGATTGCCCCGATTACCGATATCAATGACTAATAACTACGGACTAATAACTAATGACCTATCGGTTAGAGAATGTAGATAATTGCGTGTTGTTGTTGATATCTTTAAGATACGAATTGAGCAGGGTCGATCGCATCAGACAAATGTCACGATCGCCCCATGACAAATCTCATTCATCGCTCGCAATCAATCATCACTACAACTTACAAACTCAAACTCGGGAAATTGATCGAACTCAATGGTGGCGCTACAGGGGCGATCGCAAGTGGCATCGGCACTAAAAGATTTTTCCCAATCCCCAATTGGTCTGGTGCAATCCCATTCACCGTGACTAACGTGGTAAATCCAGCTTTTCCTTTCTTGCCATCGGGGTCGATTTCCACTTGCGTATTGCCACCAACGGAGGTCAGACGCAGATAGCCTGTGGCAACTGGGTCGGCAACGATCGCATCAAAACTTGCGAACAAGTCGCGTAAATCCAACACATCGTCGCCGTTCGCAAAGTCGGTGATGGTATCCCCTGCATCTTTGAGTTGGCTGTATACATAGCGATCGTTCCCACCACCACCAGTCAACAAATCGCGACCTACACCACCTGTTAACAAGTCTTTCCCAGAACCTCCTGAGAGGGTGTCATCACCACCCATACCGCTGAGAATCAGATTTTGGTCGCCACTTCCCCCCAGCCGATCGGCGGAGCTAGTGTTCGCCAGTCCGATCGCATTATTTAGGTCGTTTCCAATGCCTTCGCTAGCGTTACTGTGGGGCATGAGGTATAGATTCTCGACGTTATCTCCCAAGGTGTAGTTGACTGTGGCAAAAACTGTATCCGTGCCGCTTGTCGCTGCTTCGACAACGACATCGCCGCTCTGTTCCACCCAATAGCTGTCGTTGCCAATACCGCCCTGCATCGTATCGTTGCCGCTGTTGCCAATTAAACCATCATCACCAGCATTGCCGTACAGGATATCGTCTCCTTCTTGCCCGTAAAGAGCATTATCTAGAGCATTCCCGATAATTTGGTTGTTGAGGCGGTTGCCTGTACCCGCAATTCCCATATATCCCAGGTTCAGGTTTTCGACATTCTCCCCGATCGTATAGGATTCAAGTGAGGTGAAAACAGTATCGTTGCCGCCATCTACGGCTTCGATGACGACATCTCGAACACTCTCGACGAAGTAGGAATCATCACCTGCTTCCCCCATCATCGTATCGTTGCCTGTTCCACCAAGGAGTCGATCGTTACCTCCACCGCCTTGTAAGTTGTCGTTTCCGTCCCGACCATCGAGCCAGTCGTTACCGTAGCCCCCAATCAGTGAGTTATTGAGGTCGGTGCCATAGAGACCATCGTTACCCCAAGAACCAATCAGATTTTCAATATCGATTAAGGTTTCACTTTGAGTGGAATTCCCTGGAAAACTCACGATCCCCGATTTCAAATCGGCGAGGATGCCAGCCCCATTTTCATCTAAATACAGAGCATAGGTGGCTGTATCGTCACCTTTACCACCATTTATCGTATCGAAGCCATAAAATCCATCTAGGAGATCGTTACCATCGTTGCCGTTAATCAGATCGTCGCCCCATCCTCCCACGATGGTGTCATTGGAAATTGTGCCATTAAAAGTTGCCATTGTTTTTACTCCTGAGTTATTTGTTGTGTGGTTTGTAGCGATCGATTGAGTATCGATAGTCTTAAGGTATCGATCGAACCAGATGTTCCACATCCGATAAATGTCACGATCGCCCCATGACATTTGTCACGGGCGATCGCAGCAGGGAAAAGTTTTCGGTAGATTAGAACTCTTGCAAAAGTCTTTTCAATCAAATTTTGAAACGGGCAAGATGCCCGTTATATATAAAAAAATATTTTTGTGGAACGGGCATCTTGCCCGTTCCTACCTGTTTTTGCAATCTTGTCTATTGGCGATCGATCGCAACACCATCGAAGTCGATCGCTTGGCACCGAATTGCGATCGCCTCAGCCTAACAAGTTCGCAATGTTTTCAATACCCATTGCACTTTGAGGAGCTGGTTGAGGAGCTGGTGCGATGAATCCGATTCTTGTAGGAACTAAGAAATTTTGACCGATCTTCAACCCGTCGGGTGTCATGCCCTTAATGGTGACTAATGTGGCGAATTCTCTGGTTTTTTCAGTTCCATCTAGGTCGATTTGCACTTGTGTACTGCCATCTACATTTACCAGACGCAGGTAGCCTTCAGCAATGGGATCGCCGATAAGGTTGCCTGTATTGGCAAATAAATCTCGCCGTAAATCCAATACATCGTTGCCATTGCCAAAATCGGTAAGGATATCCCCTGCGTCGTTGAAGCGGGTATACACAAAGCGATCGTCCCCCGCACCTCCTGTCAGAATATCGGCATCGGTTTTTGATGCTGCGGATGTTGCAGTCACAGTAGGATCTAAAATATCTAACAAAACATCATTGCCGTTGCCACCCGAAATATTATCGTTACCATCTTGACCGTAGATAGTGTCATCTCCATCACCACCATCAAGTTTGTTATCGCCATCGTTACCGATGATGACATTGTTTAGAGAATTGCCACTACCGGCGATCGCCTCTTTGTCGAACAGTGTCAGATTTTCGACGTTATCGGGTAGCGTATAGCTGATAGCAGCAACAACCTTATCAATGCCATTATCGGCCTGCTCGATAACGATATCGCCCGCACTCTCTACTCCATAAATGTCGTCACCCGAATTGCCTCGCATCAAATCGTTACCTGTGCCACCATGTAACAGGTCATTTCCCGAACTGCCTTCGAGGGTGTCATCACCATCCTTTCCGAGTAAAGCCAGGTTTCGCTCGCTCGCACCCAGACGATCGGAGCCCGTGTTTGCAAGTCCAATGAAGTTATTGAGATTATTTCCCACCCCGCTTGTGGCATTACCATCGAGGTACAGATTTTCTACGTTAGCCCTCAAGGTGTAATTGATAGTGGCAATAATTGAATCAGTGCCACTTTCAGCATCTTCGACGACTAGATCGCCAATATCATCTACCCCATAAGTGTCGTTACCAATACCGCCTACCATCGAGTCATTGCCGTCGCTACCAGATAACTGATCGTCGCCTGCATTTCCCAATAGGGTGTCATTGCCAGCTAGCCCCAACAAAGCATTGTTTTCTCCATTGCCAACCATCAGGTTTTTAAGGGAGTTACCGATACCCGAGTTTGCCGTATTTCCGGTCAGAATCAGATTTTCGACGTTATCTCCTAACTGATAGTATTCGATCGAACTTTCCACTGTATCGATGCCGCCATTCAAGGCTTCGATGACCCGATCTTCAGGGCGATCGACAGAGTAAAAGTCATCGCCTGCACCACCAACCATCGTGTCGTTACCCGTACCACCATTTAAGCTGTCGTTTCCATTACCCCCATCCAAAAAATCGTTGCCTGCATCTCCATTTAAAAAATCGCTGCCATCTGCGGCAAACAGAAAGTCGTCACCATCGCCTCCAGACAGAAAATCATTGCGCGCTCCACCATACAGGCTGTCATTACCTCCGAGTCCAGATAGATATGGATCGTATTGCAAACCGACAAAACGCCATCCAGGAATTGTCGAAGGACGATCGGAATAAAGAGCATCGTTACCATTGGTTCCAGCAGCCATAATCGTTTCTCCTAATAGTTGTAACTGAATAGTTTTGAACGATCGTTATTTGTTGAATTGTTGGTCTGAAAGTGTAGGTGCAGAATGTAAATAATTGCTTGTTGCAGTTGATATATTGAAGATATCGTTCGAGCTGGGTCGATCGCATCACACAAATGTCACGATCGAGCCATGACAAATGTCACGGGCGATCGCCCCACTGGGTGGGATAATAATTTTGGTGATGCTGGGATTCTGATTCTCAGGCGATCGAAGAGTTGAAAATCTATTCCTGAATGCTTTGCCAAAACGTAGCGAGACTCAACAAAGCAGATGAAGGTTGGGTCTCGAATCCTCGACCCAACCTACAAAATACCTACAAATTTAACCGATTAAGCGACAACGAAAATGTCATTATTGGTCATAGCCAGACCCGTTGATAAGGTAGCGATTTGGGTTTGATTCGCGCCACCCACACCATCCTTATCAAAGAACAGCGCTCCGGTTTGTTGGTTGTAGATAAAGCGATCGCTCGTCGTTTGAGCCGCAGCACCGACGACGAATTGGGTAACGGCGATCGCGCCTCCTGCGGTCAATCCACCTCCGAACGCATCCGCCGAGACCTGAATCGTATCATCGACAACTGAGAAGTCGGTAATTTGGTCAACACCTTCGTTGGGAGCATTAAAACGGAAATTGTCAGCACCCGCACCACCCGTTAGGATGTCGTTACCAGCACCACCCGTGAGGGTATCACCACCAGAACCACCCAGCAACACATCGGCATATTGCGTGCCTGTTACGTTAAACCGTTCGATATTGCTGTAATTGAGTACGATACTACCGTTGAGGCGACTGAAGATAGCATTTTGGTTGTTGTATCCTACGTGTACGCCAGCACCATTATTCAACTGGCTGTAGTCTGCAACTAAAGTATCTGTACCATCACCACCATCGGCAGTACCACGTGCATTACTGAGAACATCGTTGCCATTACCGCCAACTAAGGTATTATTTCCCAGCCCACCATTGAGAATATCATTACCAGAATCACCATTGATAAAATCATTTCCCGATTCACCCTTGATGACATCGTTTCCAGCACCACCATTGATAATATCATTTCCATCATTCCCATAGTCCGGCTCTAATGTTATGTAAGATGGGTTTTGGTTGGAACCTCCAAAGATCGTGTCATTTCCATCCCCACCTTGAATCACATCGTCGCCATAGTAGCCAAAAACTTCGTCATCACCGCCGTTCGCCTGAATATTATCGTTAGCAAAGGTCGATCGTCCCGCACCGATAATCTCTGCGACAGAAGTATTGTTGTCTCCAACGATCGGAGTCTTTGTAAACGTGCCGATCGTCGAACCTTGAATTAAGTCTGCGACGATCCCTTTAAATTGGAGATCGGTGATGCCAACATTCGTATAGGTATTGGCAATAAAAGCAACATTCTTGAATTGTTCGAGTCCTGGATTGCGAACGGACAAAAAGACTCCACCGCCTTGTCCCTCAACGAGATCGACCTGATAAAAATAATTGGCAGCAGGTAATTGGGGCAACACGATGTTATCTAGACCAATCTGAAAATCATTAATGTAGATGACATCTCGCTTTCCTTGGGGGGAAACTTTGCCCCAATCGGCAGTACCGTAGTGTTTGACAGCTTGGTTCGTCTTGGTAATCTGTTGGTCGATCTGAGCTTGCAATTCCTCTTGGTCTAAATAAGTATCGACACCCGTTTGAGCTAATGAAGTCCAAAAATTGAAGAGCGACCCCACGACCGGAACTGCACCCACACCCGCACCTACAGCAGCAAAAGCCACGTCGATACCCAATCGCTTCCAATCGGGACCGTTATTTTCAGGCAAGGTAATCGCATTGACAAAATTACCTAATTTGGCAACATCAAAGTCAAAGCCAAGATTAATCTGATTTTTGAGATCGATGACGAATGTATCTGCACCCCGACCTCCATACAGTTGTTTGACTGCACCTTGCACGTCAGCAACTGTATACAGATAGTCATCTCCTTCTCCCCCATTCAAAGTATCAGAACCACTGACATCCAATAATCGATCGTTGCCAGCACCTCCTTCGAGAACGTCATTGCCACCACGACCATCGAGGACATCATCACCATTTTGACCGCTCAGGTAATCTGCAAAATTCGTTCCCGTGAAATTGAGCGTTTCAATTCCATTGTGAGTGAGGATAACGCTGCCATTATCGCGCCGCCGGACGGTGTTTTCTCCTTGCCATCCTAAATGAACCCCGTAGTTATAAATATAGGGTTGATTGTACTCAGCCGTGAGTGTATCAGTGCCCGAACCTCCTGAAAAAACACCTGTTTGTCCCAACAGAGCATCATTTCCGGCGCCGCCTTCCAGGGTGACTTTGTACAGCCAGCCATCTAGAATATCATCGTATTGAGTTCCTGTGACATTTAACGCAGTAATACTGTCGAAGTTAAGCAGGCGGCTGTGAGCAGAATCAAGCCGATTGATTATATTAAAAGTCGGGCTAGGTTTTGCCCTTAAGTGAATTCCAACACCATAATTAGATTGGCTGTAGTTGGATATTAAGGTGTTAGTGCCCGCACCTCCGATAATTTCCTCCGCCTCTGTAGCGATAAAAACATCGTTACCATCTTCACCATTGAGAACATCGCCGGCTCCGCCATAAACGGTATCATTTCCCGATCGTGCCCAGATGTAATCTGCTTCTTGTCCGCCAGTCAGGATATCGTTTCCTGCGGTTCCAAAAACATTGTTCATCTCATTTTCTCCTTTGGTTGAGTTCTAGAGTGTGTCGGTGAGGTTTCCCTCGGTTTGTATAGTTCTAGGTTATTGCCAAGGAGAGATGTTCTAGACCTGAGAATTGTCATGTATCACCCATGACATTTGTCACGGGAGCGGATTTTCCAGCCAAGACAGGAAGGAATTCGCGACGAGGGCGGCTTGAGTCCGATCGCGCAAATTCAATCGCGCCAGAATATGAGTGATATGATTTCTGACCGTTCCTTCCGATAAGAATAACGATCCAGCAATTTCGCGATTGCTCGACCCTTTAGCAATTAACAGCAACACTTCTCGTTCTCTAGCAGTCAGTTCGGTCATGCCAGGTGGTAGTTCGAGTTTGTTTGATTTGGGCGCACTCACTTGCGCGACCATCTTTTCCAAAATGCCAGGGCCAAACTGGGTGTAACCTTTATAAATGCAGTGAATTGCTTCAATTAATTCGGCCGCCGGCGTATCTTTCAGGACATATCCTTTGGCTCCATAGCGAATCGCTTCGGCAATATATTGCGTGTCGTTAAATGTCGTTAGAATCAGAATTTTTGTCTCCGGATATTGATGACAGATGTGTTGAGTTGCTTCTACCCCATCCATAATCGGCATCTGGATATCCATCAGCACGATATCGGGCGGTAAAAATTGAGTATGCAATACTTCTAGTTGTTCGATCGCCCGCTGTCCGTTGTCTGCTTCCCCGACGATTTGTAAATCGGGCTGAGTTTCCAACAAGGCTTTTAATCCGCTGCGAATGAGTTCTCGATCTTCAACCAATAATATGCGAATCATAATATTTGATAGTTGATAGTTGGCAGTTGGCAGTTGGCAGTTGGCAGTTGATAGTTGGCAGTTGGCAGTTGGCAGTTGAGATGTAATCTCAAATTTGGGTTTGAAACCGGATTTATTTCTTCAGTCGGCGCAGGCCGACTTTGTTTGTATAGACGCGGTTTCAACCGCCGTGTCATAAAGCAAGGGGCTTTGTTTGTATAGACGCGGTTTCAACCGCCGTGTCATAAAGCAAGGGGCTTTGTTTCTATAGACGCGGTTTCAACCGCCGTGTCATAAAGAAAGGGGCTATGATATCCGGATTTAGCATAAGAGGTGATAGTTATAATTTATATTGTTTGCAGTTGCATCAGCTCGATCGAACCACAGAGGACGCAGAGAGAGCAGAGAAATAAGAGAGAACTTCTGACAACTGACAACTGACAACTGCCAACTGCCAACTGCCAACTGACAACTGACAACTGACAACTGACAACTGCCAACTGCCAACTGCCAACTGCCAACTGACTACTGACTACTGACTAATTATTGGAAAATAAGCATTAATACAACATCCCCGATCGCACGCGCTGACAATCTCCAAAGACCCACCCAAAGCGGCAACTCGTTCGTGCATTCCCTGAATTCCAAACCCCGATCGACTCTCACCCATTTGAAAGCCTTTACCATTATCTTCAAGTTTGAGGAAAATTCCGGCAGGATTGGATTCAATCTGAAGCTGTACTGCTGTTGCTGAAGCATACTTGCAGATATTAGTCAACCCTTCTTGCACGATCCGATAGATGGCTATATTGACAGCATGGGAGACCGATCGATCGAGGTGAATCTGACAGTTTGGTTCTACGCCTGTCGTTTGGTGGAATGCTTGGATTAAATGCGCGATCGCCTCTGTCAATCCTTGCCCCTGCAACGGATCGTCTCGCATGGCCGACACCGATCGCCGCACGGCTTGCAGTGCCTCGGAACCGAGTTGTTTGGCTTTCACGAGAAACGGATGCGCTTTATCTGGATGTTCGTCCCACATCGCCAGTGCCGTTTCCATATGCAGGTTGAGCGCTACTAGGGCGTGACCTAAAGAATCGTGAATATCGCGAGCAATCCGATTGCGTTCCTGCACGCTCGCCATCTCTTCCACCTGCATTTGCAGGCGGCGAATCGTCAATTGATGCGCTACTCTGGCACAGACTTCTTCAACTTGAAAGGGTTTAGTAATGTAGTCAACTCCACCCACTGCAAATGCTTTCACTTTATCGAATACTTCGTGCAGCGCGCTGATAAAAATTACCGGAATATTCTGAGTTTGAGGATTGGCTTTCAAAAGCTGACACACTTCATATCCATCCATTTCCGGCATCATGATGTCCAGCAAAATCAAATCGGGTGGTTGCGCTTGCACTCCTCTTAATGCCATTGCCCCACTTTTGACGATGCGAACGTCATAACTTTGCTGCGTCAGCATTTCTGACAGCAGGTGGAGATTTTCTAGAGTATCGTCTACGATGAGAATATCTGCACTTGGATGTTGAGAGGTATTCATATATAGCGCGTCTAAATGAATTGCACGTGGGTTGGGTTGAGCGTAGCAAACCATCCGTTTCACTCCGCCCAACATTTACCAAAGAAGATCGGTCGATCGCCTCACCGTTGAAGGGGAAATTAAATAAGGATCGAGAGATTGTTTCAATCATCGAACCGACCGGGAAAGTGTTGTCAAATGTCAACCTGTTTGGTGTCAACTGTCAACTGTCAACTGAATGAATGCGTTCTACCTGTATTCAGACATCTATTACCCTGCTTCGCCCATACAGAGCGACTGCACAGCCATTTGTATGTATTCATCCAAACCCGACTTTAGCGCAAATTCAGCAATTTCTATAGCAAAAGTAGCGTTCAGTTCAATCACGTGATCTGCCATCCTCGACCACGTGCGCCCACCTGCCTCTGCATATGCCGAGATCAGTTTATTGAGAGCGTCTTGACCAAACGTGCGGTAATGAGCAACAAAATCTTTCGCTGGATCGCCGACAGATGCCTCAGTCCAATCGATAAGTCCAGTTACTTGCGCTTGTGCATTAATCAAAATGTGACCGGCGTGTAAATCACCATGAGTTAAAACCGTTTCTCGCATCCAAATTTCATCATTATGAAGCCAAGACTGCCAGCGTTCCCATAACGTTTGACCAACACCAAATTCGCTCTTGACGGCATCCATTCTATGTTTCATCTCAACACGGACTTCTTCGGCAGTCTTAACAGGAAGCCCCACTGCTTGTGCTTTCTCAATGCTAACTTGATGTAACGAAACGATTCCCCTTGCCAACGATTCATGAAATCGATCGGGTACGTTCGCTAGATCGATCTCCCATACATAGGCTTTTGCTTCTGGATCGATCGTGCCTGCTGGTACACCGTTTAATGCCCGATAAGCAATCAGTTCATTGGTGCAAACCGTCCAGCGTGGCACGTCAACGCCCAGAAGCGGAGCAATCAGTTCCAGCGTTCGTTTTTCCTTATCTACTGATGGCAGAACATCCTCCCGTCGAGGAAGACGTAAAATCCAGCGTGCTCCATCTACGTCCGTTGCTAACACTACTTGAAAATCAAGACCCGATTCATTGAATTGAATGGAATATTCCTCGATCGTCAAACCGTTCTTATGAGCTAACTCCAGCACTTCTTGCTGCGATCTTACATTTTTAATCATGTCACCCACCACATAATAGAATGCTCGATCTTAACTGTATAACGCCTAAACTCAGCAGCCGACTGCCCGCGCAAGCGGGTTGGCAGTTGGCGGCAGCGCCTTGTTGGGCCGTATGTGCATATTTTCACTCTTCTCAAGCTGGTGGCGGCGACTGCGCAAAATGCGGCAATTCTTCATTCAAGCAAATCCACGATGCCGCGCTTGATGTCCAAATGTCTAATGCCGGATGAAATTCACTCTTATCATCAAAGGTTGTGAAGCGGATGGACATAAAATCTGGCATCGCTTCGCCCGTTGTGAACAAGGGACTGCCGCAGTTTGAGCAAAAGCTTCGCGTTGTCAAGGCACCACTAGATGCGCGAACGGAGTAATTCTTTGGTGAGCCGATAATTTCAACGGAATTTCTCGGCACAACCACGCCGGAGGCGAAGGGCGCTCCGCTAGATTGCTGACAATCGCGACAATGACAATTCAGCATTGCCAGTGGCTTACTAGAACATTCGTAGCGTATGGTGCCGCATACGCAGCCACCGGAAAATGGAGCATTCATAAGAACCTCTTCAAGCGATAGCGCGTAGGTTGAGTTGAGCGTAGCAAAACCAAGCATTTACCAGGAGTTGGTGTTGGGCGGAGTGAAACGGAGGGTTCGTTCCAAGGGCCCAACCTACATTTTACTAATTCAAAGTTAATGTAGGTTTAGAGAAATTTTTCAGAGCAACGGAGATTGTCGATCGCGATGGGCAGACTCAAACTCGGACCGCAATTTACCTTCTTACTCGCCCTGGTTTTTCTCGCAGGTATGCTGCTGAGTGGCATAACGCTTTGGAGTACGCTGCAACGCGCGGCGGAAGAAGAGATTACCACGCGGGCAAGTATTTTGATGGAGACGATCGATTCTGCCCGGAACTACACGAGCCATCACGTCAATCCGTTGCTGGTAAATCGCCTCGATACCAAGTCCACTTTTGTGCCGGAAGCCATTCCCGCCTTTGCGGCGCGACAAATTTTTGAACGATTTCGCGATCTCCCCGACTACCACGGCTTTTTCTACAAAGAAGCAGCCCCCAATCCCTCGAATATCCGCGATCGCGCCGATCGCTTTGAAACCGAGCTCGTCGAACAGTTTCGCCGTCAGCCTGACCTTTCAGAACTTTCTGGCTACCGAAAAACCGCCGGTTCGACCCTATTTTACATCGCCCGACCCCTGGCGATGAAAGAAGTTAGTTGCTTGCAATGTCACGGGAAACCAGCGGATGCACCCAAAGGTCAAATTGCTATCTACGGCGATCGCACTGGTTTTGGCTGGAAGTTAGATGAAGTGGTTGCCGCCCAAACGATTTACGTTCCTGCTGATGAAGTTTTTGCCCACAGCCGCCGCAATATGGTGCCAATGATGAGCATTTTTACGGCTGTGTTTGCAGTGGTGGTATTATCGATTAACCGATTGTTGAAGCAGCGAGTGATTCAACCCCTCAGGCAACTGACTGCGATCGCCGGTCGAGTTAGCATGAGTCCGATTACTGCTGAACAAGTGGGTGCTTTTGACGCGCCGGAAATTGCCAAAGTGGCGCAACGGGGCGACGAACCGGGACAACTGGCCCGCACTTTTCAGGATATGGCCCACGAAGTCAGCACCCGCGAACGCAATCTCAGCCAAGCCGTCGAACAGCGCACGGTTCAGTTGGCGGATAGCATGAAGGAAGCAGAGAAAGCCCAAGCCAAAGCCGAAGCTGCCGATCGGGCGAAGAGTCAGTTTTTGGCTAACATGAGTCACGAGTTGCGGACTCCACTCAACGCTATCCTCGGTTTTACACAGTTGATGTTGCGATCGCCAAGCGGTTCTGCCGGAGAAAGCAATACTCTCTCGCCGCAGACGCAACAGCGATATTTGGATACGATTAATCGCAGCGGGGAACACTTACTGGCGTTGATTAACAATGTCTTGGAAATGTCCAAGATCGAAGCGGGACGGATTGCATTTCAAGCGACGGATTTTGACTTGTTTGCGCTGTTAGATACGCTACAACAAATGCTCCGTTTGAAAGCCGAGTCAAAAGGTTTGCAACTGAAGTTTACACGATCGAGCGATGTGCCTCAGTTCGTTCGCACCGATGAAGCTAAGCTGCGTCAGGTGTTAATCAATTTGCTCGGCAATGCGGTTAAGTTTACCCAAACCGGAAGTGTGGCGCTACAAGTAAAAAGAGGTGAAGAATGCACTCTCCAATTTACTGTAGCAGACACTGGTGCAGGTATCAATCTGTCGGAACGCGATCGCCTGTTCGAGCCCTTCGTCCAAACTGCAACCGGAGTCCAATCTCAAGAGGGAACGGGATTGGGATTGTCCATCAGTCGCAAGTTCGTACAACTCATGGGAGGCGAAATTACCGTTGAGAGTACCGTTGGTAAAGGCAGCACCTTCCGGTTTGAAATTCAAGTAGGATTGGCGGCAGATCGAAGGAGCGAATTACCAAAACAAGAGCGATCGATTGTCGGATTGGCTGACGGACAAATTACCTATCGCATTCTAGTTGTTGACGATCGACTCGAAAATCGCCAACTGTTGGTAGAATTATTAATCCCGATCGGATTTGAGGTGCAAACAGCTAATAACGGACAAGAGGCGATCGCGCTTTGGCAAAGTTGGCAACCCCATCTCATTTGGATGGATCTTCGGATGCCTGTCATGGATGGATCTGCGGCCACCCAGCAAATCAAAGCCAGCATTCAAGTTAGCGGTGTTCCTGCTCCTATTATTATAGCCCTGACGGGTAGCGCCTTTGAAGAAGAGCGTCAAGTTGCTCTAGCCGCTGGGTTTGACGATTTCGTACGCAAACCCTTTCGGACTGACACTATCTTTGCTAAAATGGCTGAATATTTGGGTGTTTGTTATATTTGTGCGGGCGATGCTGAATATCTGCCGAATGATACTTTATCTTCAGGGGCGATCGGGCAGCAAATCACTGAGAGTATCGCCCCGTTACAGCTAACTCCTTCAGATTTGATGGTAATGCCAACCACATGGATCGAGCAGTTACATCAAGCTGCAATTAAACTCAATAGCAAGCAAATTTGCCAGTTAATCGAGCAAATTCCGCAAGAGCATTCTCTCCTGAAAAATGCCCTTAACCAGTTAGTCGATCGCCTTTGTTATGAAGACATCATTGCCTTAACCGAAACCTAAGCATTCAGCTATTAGCCCCAAAGTTTCTGCAAATTCAAAACAAATCCCGGCAGCACATCTTCTCCCGATAATGCTGCCGGATTCTCCAAAACTTCCACCTCAGTACCGGGACGATAAATTTCCACTCGTCGATTTTGAGGATTGATGAGCCATCCCAATCTTGCCCCATTTTCCAGATACTCGCGCATCTTGGCTTGTAATGCCGGCAGACTATCCGATCCAGAGCGCAATTCCACCACAAAATCCGGGCAAATTTGCGGAAACGTTCTCCTTTGTTCGGGAGTTAAAGCATCCCAGCGCTGGCGGCTTACCCATGACGCATCGGGCGATCGAATTGCTCCCGAAGGTAAGGTAAAGCCTCCAGAAGAATCGTATGCGTTTCCCAATTCTTCATTAGCTTCATGCCAGTAATAGAGTTGTCCCGTTAAACTACTGTTTCGGCGGCTCGATTCCCATCCTACGGGTGGATTCACAATTAATTCTCCTTGGCTTGTTCTTTCCAATCTCAAATCGCGGTTGGCAATTGCCAGTGCTTCAAACTGTTCGTAAGTAACCTGTAGCGCGATCGATTGTGGCAGTTCTAAGGTGAGATTATTTTGTGGAATTGCGACTTGAATCATTGGAACTTCCTCCAAAACCTATCTTATACTAAATTCTGGTTAATTACCCATAAATGTAGCTGCGCCGAAGTAAAAACAGCGCAACTACAAAAAATCTGAAACTAACCGATCGCCTTTTCGTAGCGTTTGTTAATTTCCGGCCAATTAACAACGTTCCACCAAGCCTTTAAGTAGTCAGCGCGGAGGTTTTGGTACTTGAGATAATAAGCGTGTTCCCAAACATCATTGCCCATAATGGGATAGCTACCATCACTGAAAGGACTGTCTTGATTGCCAGTAGTTGTAATCTCAAGCTTGCCAGCTTTATTGCGAACCAGCCACACCCAACCGCTGCCAAAACGCTTAGTACCTGCGTCGTTGAATTTGGTTTTAAAATCCTCAACACTGCCGAAACTTTGCTTGATTGCTGTGGCAATTGCCCCTGTGGGTTCGCCGCCGCCCTTGGGACTCATAATTTCCCAAAACATACTGTGATTGAGGTGTCCGCCGCCGTTATTGCGTACAGTTGTGCGAATATCTTCGGGCACTTTGCTCAAATCTTTGAGCATATTTTCAACACTCACGTTTTTGAGGGCAGGGTATTTGCTGACAGCATCGTTGAGGTTTTTAACGTAGGCGGCGTGGTGTTTGTCGTGGTGAAATTGCATTGTCCGCGCGTCGATGTGCGGTTCTAAAGCGTTGTATTCGTAAGGTAGAGGCGGTAGTGTAAAAGGCCCGGGAGTTTGAGCTACTTTTGGGCTTCCCGGGGATGGACTGGCTTGTGCTACATTATTTCCTGACGCTTGGCAAGCACCTGCGGTAATAGCTCCGACGCTGGCGGTTAGCATATACAAGAAATCTCGGCGTTTGAGAGTCATAAAATACACGTAAGTGGATTATTAACTGTTTTATCTCAGATTAAATCAAAATGGGAGCGAGTTTAGAAAAAAATCATAAAATCGTAAACCCACTTAATTAAACGTAAAATACAACTCGCAAAAAAGCTTGCTGTATATGTCTTCTTCCTTCCTTCCTTCTTTCGTTCCTTCTTCCTAATGACTGCTGACTAATGACTAATGACTAATGACCAATGACCAATGACTAATGACTGATGACTAATGACTTATCGCCCGAATGGATGAGACGGATGGGTGATGTTGGTGAGAACACCTCAAGTATAGGCTAATGATGTACGTGTACATAAGTCTCACGTGTTCCGGCTCACAAACCCGGTTTCTGTCTCGAAACCGGGTTTTTTCGATTATTCTTGGGATAAGCGCTGTACGGCTTCGCCTCCAAACAGTCGATCGGCTTTTTGCAGAATACCGGGAATTTTGGCAGCGTGGGGGCTGTGGGCGAGACAGCGGCGCAAGTCTAATTCATTGAGGCGATCGGCTTTTTTGCCCGGAAACCAGTGGCTGGCGTTACCTAAGAGGTTGTAGCGCATCTTGCAATAGTCGATCGTATCGTAAGCATTCGCCAAATTCCACAGCCACAAAATCACTCGAATGTTAACCTCTCCGGGAGTATTTTCGATAGTTGGCAAACCGACGTGCCAAGTTTTAAACCAATCTTCTCCTAATTTGTCGATCGCTGCATTTTCCAACCTTGCTAATATCGGTGGCAAAATTTCATCAGCTTTATCTAACAATTCTACAGCTTTTAGATGCTCGTTAAAATCTTCTGGTTTTGCCGCACCCAAACTCAAAGTGTGTACCTCAGGATGTGACAAACAAAACAGATCGTTAAACACTATCGGGCTCAGCGGATAGCACAAATCTACCAACTTTTGTGGCGGGTTGTAAAGTTGACCGCCTTTGTCGGAAGGACTGATAATAAAAACGCCCATGTCGTGACGTTTAGCAGCTTCAATTGCGGGCCAATTATTTTGATTGATGTAGTACCAGTGCAAGTTCAGATAATCGAATTGATTGGTTTCAATTGTTTTGACAATCACATCCGTAGGGCCGTGAGTTGAAAAACCAATAAACCTAACTTTGCCTTCTGTTTGCAACTTTTTCGCCACATCCAAGCAGCCGCCAGGGCGCATAGAATCTTCTAACAACTCCCAGGTATTAATGCCGTGTATGGAAAATAAATCGACGTATTCTAGTTGCAAATAAGCTAATGATTTATCAAACTCTTCTCGAAATGCCTCGGAGTTAGCTTGAGGGCAAACTTTCGTTTGCACTATCAAGTTTTCGCGAGGAAACTGCGGTAAAATCCACCCCAACTGCATCTCGGAAGTGCCGTAACCGCGAGCAGTTTCTATGTGATTGATGCCGCATTCAATCGAGTAACGAATTGTCGCTTCGAGATTTTGTTGATTGTCTGGTGGAATTTCATTTGCTGGCACGTCTTGCCATTTGTGGTGATATCTCATGCCGCCGCAGGAAAAGACGGGCATGGATAATTCTGTGCGGCCGAATCTGCGATATTGCATGATATAAAAAGAGAGATTGATTTATATGCAGCGGTACGGTTCGTAGTGCGGACTTCAGTCCGCTCTTTTGTTGCGGACTGAAGTCCGCACTACGAACGAATCTTAATGCGGTTAATCGATCGGACTTGATATAATTGGTAATTGGCGAGTAACTAATTAACCGTAGGGTGCGTCAGGGTTAATATTGTTGAGTAGTCGCTAAAATATTCAGTCCTGACGCACCCTACAATAACTATTTAGAAATTTCCCGGACTACAGGTTTGCCGTCTTGAATTTCGCCAACTAAAACTAAATCTGTACAGTTGACAAACAAACCATTTTCTAACACGCCGGGAATGTTATTCAAAGTCTTTTCTAATTCCGCAGGATTGTCAAGGTTATCAAATTGAACGTCGATTACCATATTACCTTGGTCGGTAATTACCGGGCCTGCTTTTCTGACTCCCATGCGAAGTTCTGGTTTACCGCCCAATTTTTCGATGGCGCGAGTAACGGGGGCGATTGCCATCGGTATAACTTCGATGGGGACGCGAAAAGTCGAACCTAATTTATCTACCATTTTGGAACTGTCAACTACTACAATAAATTGAGCAGCCAGACAATCGACAACTTTTTCGCGGGTGTGGGCGGCGCCACCACCTTTAATTAAGTTGAGGTGCGGATCTACTTCATCGGCGCCGTCAATGGCTACGTCAATTCTGTCAATTTCGTCGAGGGTTGTCAGCGGTACTCCGTACTGTTTGGCTAATACTTCTGATTGAAAGGATGTGGGAACTCCTTTGATATCTTTGAGTTCGCCTGATTTTATGCGATCGCCCAAGGCTTGAATAGTATAAGCTGTAGTTGACCCCGTGCCGAGTCCGACAATCATACCAGATTTTACGCGATCGGCAGCAGCAAAGCCAACTTGCTGTTTCATCAATTTTACGGGGTCTTGTTCTGTAGTCATGTTCGGTACTCCTCAATAGCTTTAAGATTATACCATTTAATGAAAATCGGATTTCTCGATACCTACACTTGGGATTACAACATAGAAACTCCTTACCGCGAACCTTTGGGCGGCACTCAGTCGGCTATTTGTTATTTAGCTGAGGCTTTGGCAGCACTGGGAAACGAGGTATTTCTACTCAACAATACTTCGGAACCGGGGATGTCGCGCGGTGTTGATTGCAGGCTGCGCGTCGGGGACAGTGCTAATTTGGAATTACTGCGATCGCTCGATTTTTTAGTGATAGTAAATATAGTCGGTAAAGCGCTGGAAATTAAGCCGTTTTTGGGGCAACAGACTAAGTTAATTTTGTGGATTCATAACGAACCTGGCTTTGTCTTTCTTGAGAATTTCAAGGATGAGCGAGAAATTAATGCTTGTGATGCTTTGGTTTTTGTCAGCGACTGGCAGCGCGATCAATTTCATCAGTGTTTTGGGATTGACTTGAATCGCAGTTATGTTTTAAGAAATGCGATCGCCCCTTGTTTTGCTAACATTTTTGCAGATAATATTTCGATCGGATCGCAAAAATCTCAACCGCCAATTCTCGCTTACACCAGCACTCCCTTTCGCGGACTCGATATTTTATTAAAAGTTTTTCCAGAAATTCGTCAAGCTGTCCCCGGCACGAGATTGAAAGTATTTTCTAGCATGAAAGTACACCAAATAGACGACAAGAATAACCAGCTTTTTTTCGATAGACTTTACGAAGAGTGTCAGGAAACTGAAGGAGTCGAGTATGTCGGTTCCTTACCGCAACCCGAACTCGTCCAGCAACTGCGTTCAGTCGCGGTTTTAGCTTACCCGAATACCTATCTGGAAACGTCATCGATTGCGGTGATGGAGGCGATGGCCAGCGGTTGCCGGATTGTGACGAGTGAATTGGCAGCTTTGCCGGAAACAACTGCTGGATTTGCGCGTCTAGTTTCAATGTCAGGGGTGGAAAATTTGGCATTGGTAAGTAATTGGAAGCGTGCAGGTACACCGGATTGGGAGGGATATACAAGGCGGTTTGTTGAGGCGACAGTCGCAGTTTTAAAAGATTGTACGGGTGCGGGCAGCGCCACTGCTGAAACTCATCTGAGACAGCAGGTAGAATATATAAATCGAGGGTGTACTTGGTCTGTGCGAGCCCGAGAGTGGGTAGAATGGCTGAATAGTATTAGTGTAAAACCTGTAAGAGTGGCAGAGCAAATGATCGCAGAGTTTTTGGTGGATTTAGAATCAGCTCAAACATATTTTGTCAAGGGAAATCGCCTGAAAGATACAGGAAATCTCGGTGGCGCTATCGAGAATTATCAGAAAGCTTTAGAGTTTAACCCCAAAGATGCGGAAGTTCATAAAAAGTTGGCGGAGGTTTATGTTTTGCAAGGAGAATTTGCTGGTGCGATCGCCCAATGCAACCTCGCGATTAAATTTCAACCGAATTTTGCTCCCGCTTACTTGACAGCGGGCAATGCCCTGCACGGTCAAAACCAGCTAGAAATGGCAATTAAAGCTTATTTGCAAGCTTTAAAAATTCAGCCACATTTAGCAGAAGCCAGCGCGAATCTCGGCAGTATGTATTACAAGTTAGGGGAATTGGCACAGGCGGCAAATTATTACGAAAAAGCTCTTGCTATTAATCCCGGTTTGTGCTCTGTAAATTTGATGCTAGGCAGCGTTTTGCAGCAGCAAGGAAAGTTAGATGCAGCAATTGTTTGCTGTCAAAAAGTGCTGCAACTGCAACCGGGAGATGCTAGCGCTGCTGAGAAACTATCGAGTTTAATCGCACAAAAACAGCAAGAAACTGCCGACAGCAAATTTATCGAATTAGAAACAGAATCAGGCGCACAACAACCAGTATCTGTTAACAAAGATGAAGGCTACGGCTTGCAGCCTTCGAGTATCAATTTGCCGCCAGCGCCCCCTCCTGAAAATTTAAATACTCCGTTTACCAACCCCGCTGAAGTTGCTCAACAAGTTACCTCGCTGAATGTTCCAGATAGCACACAAGTTGCTAATTTTCAAGAAGTAGAACATTACAAAAAACTGGCAGAAAACTTTTTAATTAAGGGTAAAATTAAAGAGGCGATCGCAGCGTGCCACCAAGCCATCAAAATTCGACCTGATTACACCCATGCTTACGTAACTTTAGGCAATGCTTTGCAAGCGGGAGGCAAAATTGAAGCTGCGATTAGATCCTATTCTCAAGCCTTAGAATTGCAGCCAAATTTTGCGGAAGTGCGCGCCAATATCGGCAGTATGTATTTCAAAATGGATCGTTTGGAAGAGGCGATCGCACATTACCAGCAAGCCATTGTCCTGAGTCCTAATTTGGCGGGCGCTCACTGGAATTTAGGCAAAGTATATCACAAACACGGCAACATTGAAGCAGCGATCGCCTGTTTTCAGAGAACATCCGAACTCAACCCCCAGCTTGTCGGTGCCGACTTCCACTTTAACCTGGGAAACCGACTTTTCAGTCAAGGCAAGCGCGACGAAGCTGTCGAAAGCTACGAAAAAGCGATCGCCATTAAACCAGATTGGGCAGAAGCCTATGCTAACATCGGCAGCGCGCGATCGCAACAAGGCAATGTCGAAGCCGCCATCACTTACTATCAAAAAGCTGTAGCTTTAAAGCCGGAATTAGAAGTTTTGCACTTCAATTTAGCCAATTCTTTCATGCAGCAATACAAGTACGAAGAAGCGGTTACTAATTACCAAAATACTCTGAAAATTAAGCCAGATTGGCCGGAAGTTCACGCGAACCTCGGCAGTTGTTTTTCCATGCAGGGGCGGCTGGAAGAAGCTTTAGCCAGCTATCAGCAAGCTTTGGCATTAAAACCGGATTGGGCAGAGGTTTACTGCCGGATGGGACACATTCAGAAGCAAGATCGCCCGATGGAGGCGATCGCACATTTTGAAAAGGCGATCGAATGCAACCCCCAATACAGCGAAGCCCACCAACAACTGTGCGACTTGCTAAGCCACTCCACCAACCTAGCCAGAGCCCGCAGCGTCGCCGATAAATACTGCAAATTCTGCGGCGACAATGCCCCAGTCATGTCAGCCACAGCCTACGTCTTTTCCTACCTGCAATCAGGTGTCAGCAAACAGGCTATTCAGAAACTCGAAGAAATCGAAAAACTCTGCTACGAAAAAGTCGAAACCTTTAGCGTCATCGAACTCAAACTGCTTTACGAAATCTTCCTATTTGCAGTTTCCCACCTGCGAGACAACCGCGAAAAAAATGCCAGTTTCTACCGACTAATTGCCAAAGAATACTACCAAAAAGCCGTCTCGCCGCGGCAACAAGCCAACAGAATTAAGCGCACAAACAACCCAACAAAACAACAGCATTTAAAAATCGGCTTCCTTTCCAAACACTTCCGCCGCCACTCCGTAGGTTGGTGCAGCGAAGCCTTAATTCGCGAATTAAGCCGCATTACACCCCACGTTCACCTTTACGTCACAGGTAAACTCAACCGAGATGAAGTTACAGAAAGATTTGAACAAATGGCCGGCAAGTTTTACTGGCCTAAAAAATATCCCAACGGCTTTGCTGACGGCGGCGAAATCCTCGCCGAAGTAGTACAAGACGATTTGGATGTTTTAATAGACTTAGACTCAATGACAGTCCCGACAAATGTTGAAGTGCTGCACCAATATCCGGCGGGAATTTGCGTTTCTTGGCTGGGATTCGACGCGCCATACATTTCTGAAAATCACTACTTTCTCTGCGACGAACACACTCACCCCCCAGGCGTTGAAAAAAATTACTTAGAACAGTTAGTGAGATTGCCTAATTGTTCCGTAGCAATTGGGGAACTGCAAAGCATTCCTGTGAATCGAGAGGCGATTAGAAATGCCCTCGGAATTGGCTTAGATCAAATGGCTTATCTGTGTGTTGCTCCGGGCAGAAAAACTAATCCTGAAATGGTGCAAGCTCAAGTTAAAATACTTAAGCAAGTACCAGATAGTATGTTGATTCGCAAAGGTCAAGGCGACACCGATGTGATTCACAGCACTTACCGCGAAGAATGCGATATTCAGGGAGTAGATTTTGAACGGATTAAGTTTATCGGCCAAACCAGAAGCGAAGAAGAACATCGCGCTATTTATTATGTAGCTGACGTGTTGTTAGATTCCTATCCTTATAATGGCGGGACGCACAATTTAGAAGCTTTGTGGGCGAATTTGCCAGTAGTAACTAGATCCGGCGATCAATATCTTTCGCGGATGGGTTACGCTTTTCTGAAAAGTGCAAATCTTGATGTGGGTGCGGCTTGGACTTGGGAAGAATACACGCAGTGGGGAGTTAAGTTTGGGCGCGATGCTGGCTTGAGAAATGCGGTAAAAGAGCATTTGATCGAGTCTAAGCAGCCGGAACATCTCGCGCCTTTGTGGAATCCTAAACAGTTAGCCCAAGATATGTATGAGGTGTTTCAGAAACTGTTAGCGAAATAGGTGGGCATTGGGCATCGGCAAAACAGGGCATTGGGCATCGGCCAAACAGGTCATTGGGCATTGGCCAAACAGGTCATTGGGCATTGGTCATTAGTTGTGAACTCTTTTGTGCCTTCTCTTTCTCTGTGTTCTATGCGGCCTCTGCGCTTCAAAAAGCGATATCAGCTATAGAAGCGCGGTTTCACGCTATTTGTACGCAACTCATTAAAGTTTTGTAACAAAATCAGCAAAAATGCGTAAAATTCCGCACAGAGTCCGATAAATAAATGCTGATTCATAGATATTACGATCGCCCTAACCTTATGCCGGTTGGCGCGATCGTTTTTCTAGTAACCTCATGCCCCATGCCCCATGCCCCATGCCCCATGCCCCATGCCCCATGCCCCATGCCCCATCCCTAATGACTGTTAACTCGATCGCGCCCGCCAGACTTAGCCCGATACAGCGCCTTATCAGCAGCTTCAATCAGCATTTTCGGCGAATTTTGATTTTCAGCAATCGTCGCCACCCCCATACTGAGAGTCACGCAATCAGTGACAACAGACTTGAGGTGAGGAATTGCCAAAGCTTTGACGCGCCGCCGGATTCCCTCAGCAAAAGCCTTTGCAGCCGCTATATCCGTATTTGGCAAAATTACCCCAAATTCTTCGCCACCGTACCTAGCAGCCAAATAAAGGTGTTCTGCGGGTGCGTTGGCGCAAGCATCCCCGATCGCCCGCGCCACTTGCTGCAAACAAGCATCCCCGGCTTGGTGACCGTAATTGTCGTTATAAAGTTTAAAACAGTCAATATCGCACATGATCAAAGATAGCGGTTCCGCAGTGCTCGACTGTTCCCATTCCCGGTTAATCACCTCATCAAACCGGCGGCGGTTGGCTAGCTGAGTCAGACTGTCCAAATTCGCCAACCCGTCCAACCGCTGGTTGGCAGCAGCGAGCTGCTGGTAAAGTAAAGATTGTTCGATCGCGATCGCCACTTGAGTAGCCAACTGACTCAGCAAATCCATATCAAACTGCTGCCACTCGCGGGGTGCCGAACAGTGATGAGCAATCAGCAAACCCCACAACTTCGGCACTTGACAAGTAGGATTGCCGTTGCGGTTTTCGATTCCCTGCTGCACGATGGGCACCACCAAATTCGCTTTCACCTGACACTCGGCCAAAAAATTGACGTGGCACTCAGCAAAATTAGAACCGTGAATGTCCTCTACGGCGCGAATTCTACCCTTCAAATACTGTCCCACATAAGTATTAGCAAAACAGCAATCCTCGATCGCCATACCCATCAGCGGCATCCATTCTTCCCCAACCGACTCCACCACCACATCTCCGTTCCAATCTGGCCGGAAGCGGAAAATAATCACGCGATCCGTTGCCAAAAACTCCCGCACTTCAGCTACTGTAGTGTTGAGAATATCTTTGAGATCCAGAGAAGAACGGATGCGCGATTGAATCTGCGCGATCAGGCGTTCCCGCTCAACTTGCTGCCGCAGAGCGACTTGTACCTGCTTGCTTTCAGTAATATCTCGACCTTCCGGCAGCAGCAAGACAATTTTACCAGTTTCGTCCGCCACCGGTTTGAGAGAAAAATCGATAGTTGCCGTCCGGTTTGCCCCTTGAACTTCCACTTCATAGCGGACAAATTCACCTTTTGCCGATCGAGAAATCGCCTCTTGCAACTGTTCCCGAACTTCCGGAGAAACTCCCCACCAAGGCAAGAGCCAAAACGGGCGATTTGCCACATCCCGCAGCTTAATTCCCGCAAAATCCAGAGAAGTTTGGTTAGCTTCCAGCAGAGTACCATCCGGTTTCAACAAGCTCACAAATTGGAAAGAAGAATCAAAAATTGCCCGAAAGCGCCGTTGAGAATCTCCCAACATTGCCGTCACCTTTTCGCGAGAAGTAATATCGCGGAAGCGCCACACCCTGCCAATAATATTTTGTCCGACTCGAATCGGCTGCGTGTAGCGCTCAAAAGTCCGGCCGTCTTTAAAATCGAGAATATCGCAGCCGTTTGACTCCGCATCGCTATAAATTTCTTTAACTCTCTGCAAAAAAGCCCTCGGATCTTTAACTTGCGTGGTGAGAAATGTCAGCCTCACCGTTCTATCCATTGAGTTTCTAACTTCTTCATGAATTCCCCACATTTGAACTAACTTTTCATTAAAACTAATCAATTCTCCGGCGTTAGTAACAGCGAGAATGCCGTCTGCCGTTGCTTCCATGGTAGCGTGCAACAAAGAGCGCGAGCGTTCTAATTCTGCTGCCATTAATTTGCGTTCCGTGAGATTTCGCACTGCTTTAACCTGCACCAAACGACCTTCGCGAACTACGAATTTGCTGCGCACGTCAGCAGGAAAAGAAGTTCCGTCCCGCCTCAGAAAAATAGTTTCACAGACGGTATTGCTGGCAGCAGAAATCATTTGCGGCGCCACTTTGTAAGATTTTGGCGACAGCAGTTCCAGCAAGCTCATTCCCACCATTTCCGCAGGTTCGTAACCGAACAGCTCGGCAAAATCGCTGCTGACGCTCAAAATTGTGTCCCGGTCAGCGACAGCAACTGCTTCAAAATAAGCTTCGCATTCGAGCAAGCGCGCTGCTGCTGTGCTGCTGCCATTTTCGCCCAAATAGCTGTTATTCATTAGCTGTTGCATTTGCGTATTTGCCGAGTACAAAGCTGCCATTGCCTGTCGGTACATAGCAGTACGTTTTTCGAGTTTTTCGGCGAGGCGATCGCGATATTCTCGCAGTTCTCTTTCGACTCTAATCAAATCTGTAATATCTACTGCAAACACGATGACACCGGTCACTTGACCTGATTCATCGCGGCAAGGTATTTTATCTGTCCGCACCCAGCATTTTTGACCGGATACAGTTGGCAGCAATTCTATTTTTCCGTGTTTGGGAACACCGGAATTGATTACTTCCAAATCTTCTAAATAATATTGCTCTGCTTCGTCTGGATAGATTTCATAAAAAGATTTTCCTTCTAATTGATTGGCGGGCAAACCTCTCGATGCAGCAGCGGCTTGATTAATTCGCAGCAGGCGGCTTTCCGTATCCTTGTACCAAATCATCGCCGGCAGGGAATCAAAAATAACTTGCTGTTCTTGGTGCTGTCGGCGCATTTCTGCTTCTACTTGTTTTCTTTTAATTATTTCTTGTTGCAGTTTTTTGTTAGTTTTTTTGAGTTCGAGCGTGCGTCTTTCTACTCTTTCTTCTAGTTTATCGTAGTATTGGCTCAGCAAGTTTTGCTGCTGTTCGCGCCGCATTGCTTCTAATTTTAAGCTTTCGCTTGCTGACAAACTTGAAGATACAAAGTCTGCTAATATTTTGGTTAATTCGTGTTCTTCTTCCGTCCACTCGCTGCCGGAACCCAGGCGTTCGGCGCTGACTATTCCCAACCTTTGACCGGCCAGCACAATCGGTACGTTTAACAGGGCAGTCGTACCCCGACCGGCAAAATAAAGACTGGCAAGTTCTCGCGTTCTCGGGTCATTTTCGGCTGACACCGTTGCGATGGAGTTGGCAGATTTTAAGGCTTGAAAATACGCCGGACAGTCGGCTGCTGTGATGATTATTTGTACGGAATGGAGTTTCGTATTTTGTTCGTAAAAGTCGATGCAATGAAGCTGCGTTTTGTCTTCCCCGTACAGCCAAATACTGGCTCGATCGCAGTTGACAATACTGACAGCAGTTTCTGTTACTTCGCGGATGAATAGTTCTATATTGTTGCGTTCTTTAAGTTGACTTTTGGCTAATTTTGCGATCGCCCAAGTTGGACTGGGCCTATTTTCCTGAGAGTTGGGTGGTGCTGGTACAGGCGGAGTAGTCTTAATTTCTTCACAAACTAACAGAATAATCGGTCGTTGGAAATTAGCAACTGAGCGAGCATCGTTATTTTCCTCTATTTTCCACTCTACCCCAGGCAAAGCGCGCGCAGTTGCTTTTACCCAGATAATCCTGCGGTCTTTGCGAGTCAAGTAGCCTTCCCAACAGGCAACTTTTGGAGTTGACGTACAGTTTTGCGGGTGTACCAATCTAGCAAATTCCGACTGCATTTTCTCTTGATCTTGGCAGTAAAATATGTTAAAAATTGAATGACAAATTAATTCCTGCGACCTGTAGGCGAGGCGAGACTCGCCGTATTGATTGAGTGAAAAAACTCTTCCCAAAGCGTCTACAACGAAGTAAATGCCCGGAAAATTGTCGTAGAGAGTTCGATACCAATCCTGTTCGACTTGTTTGCTGCACGAAACTTTCGCTGTCGCCAGCTCATCGCCCGTGCCGGTCAAGTGAGAATTGTTGGTTTCTGGGTTGCTTGAATGACTTTTTTTAGCAAACACTTTTAGCTTAACTCGACTGCAATTACTTTTACTTTCTGGAATTTAACTTTTTTGTGAAACTAAATTAAACCTGTTGTGGGAAAAAAGTTACAATTTGTAACATAATTACAGCTTGTCCAGCGCGCTGGTTTTCGCTTGCAATGCAACCCCCGTGTTTGTTTGTATAGCAGATGTTGAAGGAAGTTCGACAACGGATTATATAACGGATGCAACGGATGTAACGGATGTAACTAATGTCAGGAAAACTTGTCTGCTAGCGTAGCCGAAGCAAGGAAGAAGTCCTGGACGAAGGCGCAATCGACCATGTTTCAGCAATTAAGAACGTCCTAACCGTCTTAGCGGTGCTGTAGTTGGTAGACCGTTTAGGGGAGATATTTCCCGCTAGTTGCGGTATCAGCAGGTTTGCTGCAATTATCCCCCTGTACTTTTAGCATCCTCGACAATAGAAAAAATCAGCAATCAATGGTTTTAAGTATCTATGATAACATTCAAATATCTAGTGTTGGGACTGACTTACTTAGGTTTAGGCTTGGGATATTTGCCCGGTCTGCGGATGAACCGGGCCGCGCTGGCTATTGTTGGGTCAGCTTTGGCGGTGGCTTTAGGGATACTCGACCTCAAAACTGCTTGGCAGGCGATCGACCCTAGTACGATCGTTTTTTTGCTAGGAATGATGGTCGTTAATTCGGCTTTACGAGCATCGGGTTTTTTTCAAATCGCCTTGGACTTTTTAACTCGCTTCACTCGTTCTCCTTTCGGCATTTTAGTCGCCGTTACTTTTGGCAGCGGGATTCTGTCGGCATTTTTTCTCAACGACACTACTGCTATATTACTAGCCCCTTTAACCCTGAGCTTAACTCGCTCTTTGTCTCTCAATCCCATCCCTTATCTTTTAGCTTTAGCGGGAGGTACTAATTTAGGTTCCGTAGCAACTGTCAGTGGCAACCCGCAAAATATTCTCGTCAGTACTTTTTCGGGGATTAGTTATTTAGAATTTGCCCGCTCTCTCGCACCGATAGCTTTAATTTGTTTGTCGGTGCAAGTAGTTTGGCTGTGGTTGCTTTATCCAGAAGTGCGTTCTTGCAAATCTTTGCCAGAAATTGCCCAAGTTCGGTATCGCTTGTTTAAGCCATTACTGGCAAAAAGTCTGTTGGTAACAGCAGGACTTTTAATAGCTTTTTTAGCTGGAGCACCTTTAGCAGAATCTGCCTGGATAGCTGCCAGTATATTGTTAATTACTAGGCGCGTCAAGTCCGATCGCATTTTGCAGGGCGTTGACTGGAATTTGCTAGTCATGTTTGCGGGATTGTTTGTGATAACTAAGGCAACTCAACAACTGGGATTGTTGGATAATCTCACTAATTTGACAGGTACGCCACTGAGTTTGTTGGGAGTAACGGTAATTCTGTCTAACTTAATTTCTAACGTACCCGCAGTGTTAGTTCTACAATCGGTGATTGTCAAAACAAATACGTCAGCTTGGCTGCTGTTAGCGGCGGGTTCTACTCTAGCGGGAAACTTAACTTTATTGGGTTCTGTGGCTAATTTGATTGTCGCGGAAGTTGCAGCAAAATCAGGCTATCATTTGACTTTTAAAGAGCATTTGCGGTTCGGACTGCCGCTAACTGGCGTTACTTTGGGAATTGCATATTTTTGGCTGTACTAAAATGGTGCTATGATGCTCATACAATTAAATTCTAGTCTCGCTCTCTTGCCTGTAAGCAATGGATTTTTATGAACCGCAGAGGACGCAGATGGCACAGAGGGGAGAGGGGAGAGGTTCGTTTATAATTGTTTGCGGATTGCTGTCTCAATTTTTTTAGTGTTTGTTTTGCGGACAACGGCAAAACTCGCAATTTTCCAAGGTTCTATCTTAAAACTTCCCGATTGGGGCAACTTTTCGGACAAATTTGCAGGTCTTTCTAGCAAATCGACTGACTCTAAAATTTCCAATCCCAAATCGCTATCCAACGCTAACACAGACTGTTTGCCCTCTGATTCGCAACACCGCAAAATCCAGACATTCGCATCATCTTCCGACTGTTTGAAAGCAATTAACACTAAATTTTCGGCGGATAAATCTAATAACTTGCCAACTGCCGGCAGAGTTCGATCGCGCTTTTGTTGCAACTGTGGCAACACCTTGACTAACAGTGGCAAATTCAACTCATACCCGTGACGAACTGTGTTGGCATCTTGCCAATTTCCAGCGTGGGGATAGACGGCATAAGTAAATTCGGAAACTCCGACATCTGCTTGTTCGTCCGGCCAAGTCGAACTTCTCAGCAAAGTCAGTCTAATTTGATTTGGTTGAATGTCGCAACCGTATTTGCAATCGTTGAGCAAGCTTACTCCAAAACCGTCGTTGCTGATATCAGTCCAGCGCAAAATCGGTACTTCCCATTTGGCTTTTTCTGCGGGTGTCTGCGGTTTGGTCGTGCGTGCGATCGCGCCGCCGGGAATTTCGCAAGTCGCAAAATCTGCTGCGACATTTAACCCGAAGGCTGTTTTCACTAAAACGTGAGTTTCTTGCCAATCTACGACTGTCTTGATTTTCAGCAGTGGGGAACCTACTTCTACTATATAATCTTGGCGAAACTCGGATTTACCAATTTGCAGAACTACGCGCAAACTCTGCCACACTTCTCCCCGCTCTATCCAATAAATCTGTTTGAGTATCGGCGCGGGTAATGGATGTTTTTGGTAATTCGGATCGATGTTCCAAGCATCCCAATATTGACCGCTGTCTTGAAAGGCTTGTAGTTGATTGCCTCCGGCTGCATTCAGGACTTCTCTATGATTTATTTTATCCCAGATGCTGGATAAGTTACCAGTTGCTGCGTCTATTTTTGCCAGAATCAGCTCATTTTCCAAGACGATTTCTTGGGCTGCAAAATGCGTTTCTTGACAAGGGGTGTTTTTTTGTGCTATACCGTATGTAAGTTTCGATAAGTCTGTCTGTTTTTCGGTAGTTGAGCTTGCTGAGGGACGATCGACTGTTTGAGTATCTTCGCGACAGAGCCAAAAGACGCGGTAGCCGATCGCCGGAACATGATTTGCAGAAAATAACAGTGTAGATTGCGGTGGGAGCCGATCGCCCGTGACAATCTGCGAAATCAACCGCTGTCCCGAAAAATCGTAAATTTGCCAAGCTACATCGGGGGAATCGGGAAGGGTTACGGCGACAACCTGCGAGCGCGACCAATTGAGAGGATTGAAAACAAAAATCGGTTGAGCGTCGGGCTGGGGTGGGTTCGGCAGAGAAATTTGAGTTGCGATGGCATCTAAAGATTGTAGCAGGATTTGGCGGCAAGTGCGATCGACCTCAGCAAAGGCTAGATTAGCATCAGTGTAGACTTGGGCGATCGCAGAACCGGGCAAAATATCGTGAAACTGGTTAAACAACACCTGTTTCCAGGCAGATTCTAGCTCAGATTTCGGATAAACCGCAGCGGTGCAGATTGTTGCGATCGAACACAGCAATTCAGCTTGATAGAGCAAATCTTCACAGCGACGGTTTTGGCGTTTTTGGTCAGCGCGAGTCGTGTAGCAACCCCGGTGAAATTCTAAGTAAAGTTCGTCTTTCCAAATCGGGAGAGTGCGGGAGGGGGAGAGGGGGAGAGGGGGAGGATTTTTTAGTTGGGATTTCTGGTTGTCAATCTCTGTTGAGGAATCAAGGTATTCAGGTTCTGATTCCGACATTTTGGCGGAAAAACTACCATCTAATTCCGACAAATTCTCGGCTGTTTTCCCAATTTTCCAACTTTCCGGGTTTTCCGGCGACTTTGTTCGAGTTTCGGGTAAAGTTGCTGAATTTTCGAGCAAGTTTCCCGGTGCGACATCTGATAAAGTTTCGACAACTTTCCCCGACGACAATTTTTCGGGAGTTTCGGGAGTTGAAGTTCGAGTTTCGGATAAAGTTGCTGAATTTTCGAGCAAGTTTCCCGGTGCGACATCCGATAAAGTTTCAACAACTTCAGGAATTTGCCAACTTGCGGGAGTTTCGGGAGTTGAAGTTCGAGTTTCGGATAAAGTTGCTGAATTTTCGAGCAAGTTTCCCGGTGCGACATCC
>NZ_JAUBUN010000015.1:29296-57487 GCF_036702665.1 Microcoleus sp. Aus8_D2 | reverse complement strand
CGGATAAAGTTGCTGAATTTTCGAGCAAGTTTCCCGGTGCGACATCTGATAAAGTTTCGACAACTTCAGGAATTTGCAAATTTTCAAAACTTGGCGACTGTGAAACATCAGATTGAGACTCAGATTCCGCAACTTCCGGTAAAAACTGACTCTCAATCAAAGACAAATAATCAACAGCCTTCGCAAACTCCATCCTGGGGAAAAAAGGCGACAATTTCCAGCGTTTAGCAACTTCAAGCATATCACGAGTCGGGCCGCCGCCGTGGTCGCCAACTCCAGGTAACCAAAGAGCATCTTGTAAACCAGTCTTAAATTTCCAGTCAAAAGCATGACTTGCCATTTTGACAGATTCTACACTTTCGCCGATCGCACCAGACATCATGCTAAAAATTTTAGTACCATCCAACCCTTCCCACCAAAACGCACCGTAGGGAAATTCCGTCGAATCATTCCAGCGCAACTTTTGCGTCACAAAATAATCAACTCCACCTTGCCGCAAAATCTGAGGTAATTGCCATCCAAAACCGAAAGTATCCGGTAGCCAAGCCACCCGCATCAATTCCCCCAACTTTTCTTTCGCATAACGCTGTCCGTAAAAAACTTGTCGCACCATTGATTCAGCCGAAATCAAGTTTAAATCCGGTTCAACCCACATCCCACCGACAACTTCCCAACAACCAGCCGCCACCTGTTTTTGAATCGCTGCAAATAAGTCCGGGCGGTACTCTTCCATCCAAGCATAAAGCGCTGGAGTTGAATGACAGAAAATCAAATCGGGAAACTCCGATTGTAGTTTCAACACCGACTCAAAAGTTCGCTCTGCTGCTTCCCAAGTTTCCGGGACAGGCCACAGCCAAGCCAAGTCTAAATGAGCGTGGCCAACCAAATAGATTTTAGCTGCGTATATAGATGTATGGTAAGTTTCAAGTGAGTCAGGTCTAGATTGGTAATTGGTAATTGGTAATTGGTGATTGGTAATTGGTAATTGGTGATTGGCTGGCGAGTGCCTCACTTGATTGAGAAAAGCTATATCGCCAATTTCTTCTATATATATAGATGTAGTGTCACGATTTTCCGCAACCTGAGAAACTTTCTCCCTTCTTCCTCCCTCTGCGCTCTCTGCGTCCTCTGCGGTTACATCATCTAAATCCCCAGAAAAAGATGTCAGATTGCCACTTTCTCCTATATATATAGATGTAGTGTCACGATTTTCCGCAACCTGAGAAACTTTCTGCTTTCTTCCTCTCTCTGTGCGATCGGCGTCCTCTGCGGTTACATCATCTAACTCCCCAGATAAAAAATCACTCTCGCCATTTTCTCCTATATATATAGATGTCGGATTGCGATTTTCTGCGCCCTCAAAAAAACTCTCCCTTCTTCCTCTCTCTGTGCGATCGCCGTCCTCTGCGGTTGCATCATCTAACTCCCCAGAAAAAGATGTCAGATTGCCACTTTCTCCTATATATATAGATGTAGTGTCACGATTTTCCGCAACCTCAAAAAAACTCTCCCTTCTTCCTCCCTCTGCGCTCTCTGCGCTCTCTGCGGTTACATCATCTAACTCCCCAGAAAAAGCCCGCAGACATCGCAGTAAATTGTGCCGCAAAACAGACAAAGATCGATCGAACTTTTGGCGATCGCACACCGCAGACCAATCAATCAAACCCAGGGCCAAATCAATCTCAGATTTCAGCACTTCCCCCTTGACAAACCCGGGGGGAGTTGCTATAATTTCGGTGGGCAGGTATGGGAAATTTTTATTTTTTCGATTTCGAGTCAGCGAATTTTGCAAAATCTCTAATTCCGCAGCCACAAAACCCGGATCGAAACAAGCAGAATCCGCAGCTTCGTACAAACAAATCGATCGCACTAAAGCACCGCGATCGTGGCCCGGACTTACCAAGCGTAAAATAACTAAAAATTCATCTCCCGGATTGACCGACGAGCTCAACAAAACGCGATCGGCACAATCGAACAAATCACCTTGTCCAACTAACTCACCGTTCACAAAAATAGTCGCATCTTCCGCCCACCAAGTCAAGCCCAGCAGCAACCGCAAACCAAGCACAGGATAGCCGTGCAAATTATCAGGAATGACAAATTTCTGCCCTAAATAAACAACTTGTTTCCCAGACGGCCAAGCAATATGTCCTTTTTCGTTAATTTCGGCAACCTGCTCGTTAGAAATACCTACCGAACCCACAGCAGCCGAGTCAGCATCGCAGTACCTCCAACCAGACTGAACCTCCACTTGGCTGAGGCGGCGCAACTTCTCTACAACTTCAGAAATATTATTGCTGGCAGGTGGCACGGAAGTGTTCATTTTTGGCTAAAATAGGATTTGCGTAGGAATCAGGGTTCGGCATTGAACCGCGAAGACGCGAAGGACGCGAAGAAATAAAGGTTTCAGAGGGTTTGAAACTGCGATTAATATTCTGGTTTGATTTTACGGCAAAATTCAGCTATTCCGGCGCTAATCTAAAATCAGGCAATTCAATAATTAAACTTATGTCTAACGGTTACTCTGGCCCATACCAAAGCCGATTATTAAATTTTATATCGAAACAGTCCCGTCACGTTGCTGATAATTGCGATCGCACTTGGCGACAAATTCAAGCTGCAACTCTCAATGCTACCCAAATTCTACTTTATCCTGCTTACTTGCTCGTCCAAAGTTCCCGAATGTTGAGCCGACAGTTGCGGGAATCTAGTCAAAAAGTAGATTTACCGGAACTTCAAGAATATGGCGGCGAGGAAAATCCAGATTGGTCTGAAAATTGGTATCCTGGGGAAAATTCCGAGGTAAGCTCGATCGACCAAATCTTAAACCTTGCCGAAAATTTGCTAAACTCGTCGCAAACCGCTACAACTTTAGCCAGCTTCTCGCTGTTAATCCAGACAAGTCCTGCAACTGGGAAGGCTACTACCGATTTACCTCCGACTCTAAATTTTAGCGGAAAAATCGCTCTTCATCCAACAACTTCCGTTTTAGAACATCCGCTGGCTAAAACTCCATCAGACACCAAACCGAAAGTTGAGGGAATCGCCAGTTTGATCCGGGCCCGCACTTTAGTCTTGGTGGGAGATGAAAATCAGATATTAGATATTTTGACACCCGAACAGCAAGAATTGCTGGAAAGTCGCATAACTTGGGAAGTCGCCAACTGCGGGCCGGAACGTCGTGCAATTACTCAAAAAGAATTACAATTTAATCTTGGTTTAAAATCTGCTGCTAAAAAAGCGCAACTTCCCCCGGTGCGTCGTTTTTGGGAATTGATGGCCTGGCTCCAGTCGAGTCCGGTTGCTGTGAAAAGAAATCAGTTTGGAGAATCAATCCTGGCGGTAAAAGGCGCGATCGACCGCAATTCCATCCTAGTCCAAAAAGCTACCATGCCGATCGCTCCTGCGAACACCGCGCAGCAGTCGATTGCTGCATCGAATTCGATCGACCACAATATCCCAAAATTAGAAACTAATTTTAACAGCAAGTTCGATCGCTCTGGCAATCCGCTCTCATTTGTCACATTACTCGATCGCGCCGCCGTCAACCTCGAAGAATTTACCCTCCCCCCAGCCACCAAAACCACCGCCACCAAGTCAGAGGTAAAAAATGATACATCTGCCTCCAAAACCAATTTAGGTCTGTCAGCCCGCGAAATCCTCGAAAAATACGCTCAAAGCATCGAAAAAATGATTTGGTCGTCAGTAGACCACCTTTTGGGCAAAGAAACAGCGGCAAGTGACAACACCGAGAAAGCGGTCGCAATTCAGTATTATTTAAAACAGCGACAAGAAGAGAAAAGGCAAAACAGCCCAAAGGTCGATCGACCTTGGTTGAATTGGCAAGACTTATTCGGGGAATCAGCACCGCAGCACTTAATCGCAGGAAGTTCCGAAGCCGACGCCACAGCTCAAAGCCTCATATCACAAAACAGCCAAAAAGTCAAGGAGGAAATTGCAGAATTAGTAGAATTGCCAGAAGGTCGATCGACCGCAGTCTCAAGATCGCCTTACCCAGAAGCAATTCACCGCCTGCTGGCGCAGCTCAAACAGAGCTTGATGGCAAAAGTGCCACAAAGTCAACCCCAAAAAGGTTCAAATTTAGCAGTCACTCCTGAAAAAAGCTCTGCACTCGCAGCAGAATCAACCCCAGGACGCGCACAGGACACCCAAGTGCCAAAACACACAAACCCCAACACCCCACAAAACAACCAATCCCCAGCAGCCATCACCCAGCAAACCAGCAGATACACCCCCGCCACCAACCCCGCACAACCAAAAAATCAGATCGCAGGCGTCCAACCCGAGGCCCAATACTTAGAAACCAAAGCCGAATCGATGGGTTACATTAAACACCCACTAGAACAAGTGCTCGAATGGCTCGATGCAATCATGGTGCGCGTCGAAAAAATCGTCGAGCAACTCTGGAATTGGGCAAAAATCAACTTGCCAACAATCCTCAAAAGCAAAGATAAAATTGACTAATCTTTAGCTTATGATAAAAAAGTTGCCGCAACAGCAGCAAATCAGCTCGCTATTATGCCATTTTTGGAGACTCCCACAGTGCTAACCCTCAAAATCGTAGTTAATGTAGTTGTTCTATTTTTTGTTTCCCTGTTCATATTTGGATTTTTGTCCAATGACCCAGCCCGGAACCCCAACCGCAGAGACATGGAATAAACCAGCTATCTCCGTCGCTGACTCGGGGGCACGCCACCGCAGCCCCCAAACCCGCAAAAATTAGTTCAACAAAACTTGACCTCGCACCACCAGCGAGGTTATCTTGTGGCGAAACAAACCCGGTGGCGAGGAAAATATTAGCTTTGGCCACGAAAAGTCTCCCAAGCAACGGGGTTTCTGAGGATGAGCGGGTTAGGTGCAGAGCGCACCCGAAGATTTCTGGTTAAGCTGGAAACGCTGCCTGTTAAATGCAAAAATTTCGATGATAAATTGTCCGCTATAAAAAACCATCTAAAATCTAAAATATCAAATCTAAAATCTAAAATTCGGATGACTCACCTGTTGTAATTATGCCCTATCCGGTACCGCCAGAACCCCCTGCTATCATCTACATCGCGAAACCAAAGAAAGTCGCCCTCACTGTCGCGGCCGGCGATGGAGACACTCGCAGCAACTCCGCAGAAATACCGGAACCAAGCCCAGAAATCGTTCAGCCAGAACCAACACCCGCCCCGCAATCAGAAGGAGCCACACTCCAGGGCACCACCCCAGCCACCAGTCAGCCTCCAGAAATCGCCGACCCCCTAACCTCCGTGGAAAACGGCGACGCAGTAGTGGGATTTCAGCGTCCGGTTCCTGCGGGAACACCCGAAACTGCGCCAGCCCAGAAAGATGTTTCGTTTACTGCTTACCAGTTAGGTTCGGTAGAAAATGCTGTTGCCGCTGGGAACAGGCAACGAAATGCCGGGGAGCAAGGAAAACAGGACAAGAATGCGCTCCGACAGCAGGAAAGTTGGTATCAGGCCAAAGGCCGACAGTTAGAAGATAACTCCCCCGTACCTGCGGAGATTCCCATTCCCGAACCCGCGCCAGAACAGCCTTCCACCAAGCAGCAAGAGTTGGAGATTCCAACGGCGCCAACGACGCCAACGACACCCAAACCAGCCACGCCCCCAGCCCCCAAACCGAAGCCCAAACCCGCGCCACCGCCGGGAACCCGCACTGCGCCTGCTCAGCGGACGGTGCCTTTTCCGGTGAGTCCGGCCGATACGATCGAAATTAAGGCCGACAGCCAAGAATTTGACGACAAGCAGCAAATTGTGACGGCGGTTGGTAGGGTTGTGGTGCGGTTCCGGCAAACTGTGATAGATGCCGATCGCGCGATCGTCAACTTAGTCACCCGCCAAGTGATAGCATCCGGCAATGTCGCCTATACCCGCGGCCAACAAGTAGTCCGCGGCCGACAGATGGAATTCAATCTCGGCCTCAACTCCGGCGCAGTCGAACAAGCCAGCGGCGAAATATTCCTCCCCTCCGCCAGCACCGAGTTAACGCCGACATTACCCACAGATATCAGCGCCGGAACCATTCTCGAACAGCCCCTGAGCGATCGAATTACCAGCCAGCAGCCCGTGCGCGGAGTCAAATCCTCCGGAGCCGCAAATATTACCATCGGGGGCGGCGGACAGCTAGCAGCCCCCCAAATTACCGGCGCCGTCAACCGCATCCGCTTTGAAGCAGAACGCCTGGAACTCCTACCAGACGGCGCTAGAGTAGCAACCAACATTCGGATTACCAACGACCCGTTTTCCCCGCCAGAACTCGAATACAGGGCCCGGAGAGCGACGATTAGAAGGATTTCGCCCACGGCTGAGGAATTAGTCACAAATTCGCCCCGCTTGGTGTTCGACAACCGCATCAAAATACCCGTCTATCCCCGCAGACAAGTGTTTGACAGCAAACAGAAGAACGGCCCCTGTTTGACTTTTGGCTACGACGTGCCCGACAGGGGCGGTTTGTTCGCCGAGTGCGCTTTTGAGGTATTGCAAAACGGGCCCGTGCGGCTGAGCCTGACGCCCCAAGTTTACCTCCAGCGGGTCGTCGAAAAACACGGCGGCAATCCGTTTTTCCCCGACAGCTACGGGCTGAAAGCCAGGTTGGGTGCGACTCTGGGCCCGCGCACGGGCATCGACGGCTCGGCGGTATTTCTGAGTTTCGACAATTTCCCGAATTTGCCGGAAAACAGCTTTCGGGGTAATTTGCGCCTGCGACAGTCGATCGGCACTCACTCTCTAGCAGCAGAATATAGTTATCGCGATCGACTGTTCAACGGTTCTCTCGGCTATCAAACCGTGCAGAGCAGCCTGGGGGCCGTCCTCACTTCCCCAGAGATGCAAATCGGCAGCACGGGCATCAATTTCAGTTACCAAGCCGGGTATCAATTTATCAATGCTGACACCGATCGACCAGACTTGCTCGAACCAGTGCGCGAAAACAACCGCATCGATTTAGGCCGCGCCCAAGCCAGCATCGCCCTCAGCCGCGGCTTCAACCTCTGGCAAGGTCAACCGCTACCCCGCACTCCCACCCAGGGTTTGAAGTACACGCGCACGCCGGTGGTTCCTTTCTTGCAACTAGCCTTGGGAGTCCGGGGAGTTGGCTCTTATTACAGTAGCGGCGACAGACAAAATTCGCTCGCCAGCAGCATCGGGCTTCAAGGGCAGTTCGGCCATTTCTCCCGCCCTTTCCTCGACTACACTGGATTTAACGTGACTTACACTCAGGTAGCGCGGGACGGGGTATCGCCTTATTTGTTCGATCGGCTAGTAGATTTGAAAGTCCTGTCTTTTGGACTTGTGCAGCAAGTTTACGGAGGCTTTCGAGTCGGATTTCAAAGTGCTATTAATTTAGAGAGCAGGGAAACAATCAGTACGAACTACACTTTAGAGTACAGCCGTCGCAGCTACGCAATTATTTTGCGTTTTAATCCTGATCGTCAAGTCGGCAGCCTGACATTTAGAATTAGCGACTTCAACTGGAACGGTACACCCCAACCTTTTTCCGGGGACGTGCGAACAGTAGAAGGAGGCGTGCGTTTATCCGATTAATTCAATTGGGTAATTGGTAATGGGTAATGGGTAATGGGTAATTAGTAATTGGTAATTGGTAATTGGTAATTGGTAATTGGTAATTGGTAATGGGGAAAAAGGTAATTGGTAATTGGTAATAACGAAGCAAAAAAAAATCACCAATTCTCAATTCACCAATTCTCAATTCACCAATTCTCAATTCTCCAATTCTCAATTCCCAAGGAAGAAGGACTAATAATCAGGTTCGCTCGGGGGGGACACCACTCCTGACTAATGACGGCAGGACTAATGACAACTGACAACTGACAACTGACAACTGACAACCGACTAATTACCAATTCCCATGACAGAAGTGACGGCAATATCTGCACAAGCAGCGGCTCTGCTGGTTCACTACGGTTTTGACCTAGGTGGCAAAAAAGCAGAGAAATTGGCGGGTGAATGGCTGACCAAGTATCCCGGCTCTTGGGTGCGTTTAGCAGTGGTTGAAGCGCTTTATCAAGGGCGCTACAAGGCTGTTTCTGTCGGACAGCTATTGAGTATGTGGCAGCGGATAGGCGAACCGCTTTATCATTTCAATCGAGAGTTTGAACGGTTAGTGTGCAACAATTTTCCTCAAAATTTAACCTTTGAAAGTGATGCTCAACTACCGCAGGACGAGAAAATTATATCGCACCCAAAATCGGAAGTCGGTGTCGCAGAATTAGATTTGCTCGAGCAGTCAGAAGCATTCGTCGATCGCGCGCCAGATGCAGAAGTCCCGAATACAGAGGCCCAGGAAACAGAAAAACTGCCCGCCGCGGACGATCGCACCAAAGAAAATACAGAAGTTGTAGTATATGAAGATGTGGATGTTACCGCCCTAGCCGATCGAGCTGAAGTCGATCGCCAATTAACCGACAAACCTGTACCAAAATCATTCCCAGGCGTCAAACACACTGATTTTCACACCAAATTAAAAGCCGTTGCTCGAGAAGGGCGCAGAAAGAAGGGAGAAAGGACAAATAAGGTCTGAATTTTGGGAATGAGATATAGCCCTTCTCACAAAGATGAAGTATGTCTGGTAATGGGTAATCGGTAATCGGTAATCGGTAATCGGTAATCGGTAATCGGTAATCGGTAATTGATAGTTCCTATATATTTCTGAGGTTTCTGGGAGTAAAGACGCTCTTTCATGCGTGTCTTCTCCCTGGTTATCGTAGCAAAATTTGGCATACCTCATCTTTATGAGAACCGCTATATAGCACAAAAAAAGTTTGAGTTTTGTCAAGCGCAAGCAATTCCCAATTCTCAATTCCCAATTACCAATTACCAATTACCAATTACCAATTACCAATTCCCAATTCCCAATTCCCAATTCCCAATTCCCAATTCCCAATTCCCAATTCCCAATTCCCAATTCCCAATTCCCAATGAAATCTGACTGCTTCTCTGCCAACTGTCAACTGTCCCAGGTCAACGAAAGTTAACTTTTCGGACTTGCTCCCATCCGAATTTCCGAACAAAAAGATGCTTGTTCCGTACCGTTAGCTTGCTTAACAACGCTAGTCCGCAGCCGCAGATTGGGGATGAGATACCACAGCCTTTCTTCAGCATGGACGGTATCTGATTCTGTAATCAATGTCAGCACATCGTCGCCGCCCATGATGTAGCGGCTGTTTCCCTTCTCTTGCAATACTTGGCCTTCGCTGGGATTGTCGGGATTGGGTACGATCGCTAATATTGTAGAACCAATTTGTTTAGCTTGGTTGCGATCGGGAGTACCATCCCAAGAAATCCGAACGCCCTTGAGGCCAGTTGAGGCCGGGTTAATCGAGTGCTGTTGGCAAAGTTTAACGACTGCTGCATCGCTAGCTGTCAGTATTTCTATTTTGAGGTCGGATTTACCTGCTTGCAATTCCCCAGAATTGAGATTGTGTACGGTGCGCTGGGAAAACCATTTGCCTGCACTTAACTCAAAAAACTCGATAACATCCATGAAATTTGTCTCTAAACTTAAATACTTCTTTATTTTCGATCGCGACTTGCGCGCTATCGAGTCAGAAACCCGGTTTCTTCCTGCGTACCTAGCCGTCAAACCAATGATTATAGCTATAAACCCGGTTTAAGAGTGCAAGTCCCACTCTATATTTTAAAGGAATGGGGCGCGCCTGCAAAACTTTCCGAGAGGTTTGGGTTTGGGTGCAGCAGATTGCAGGTGGGGCCGAGGTACGAAACCCAACCGGGGGGACATCAGCCTCGCAGATGCGACGGAATTGACAGCAAATTAGAGCATCCGGCATTGTATTTCGCTAAAAAAGTCTTGTTTGCACATCAAACAGGATGGCGAAATAGCAACCGCGCCCGACGCTATAGACGTTCTTGCATTGCTGAAACCCTTGCGTTCGATTGGGACTTCCATTTCTCGAATTCCTTCTGCGATCGCTCAAAAATTTTAGCTTGAGAGTGTTGGTCGATCGACCATCATTCCCCAAACACCAGATCTGTGAAGAAAAACAAAGATATATCTCAGATGGTTGTCGATCGATCGGCAGATTTGGCGCTGTAGAGTTGAATTATATTGGCGGCGGTTGATGGTAATCGCAGGTCTGGAAAATTCTCAAAGTAGACTCAGACTAAAAAACCAGCGATTCATCGAAGCATCACCAAACCGAGGGCAGCAGCCCGGTAGCAAATAGCCTTCAAATATGCCATGCTAAGTAAGCGAGCAAAGTACGCGATAAAACTTTCTCGTTCGAGTTTTGGGCAAGGTGCAGCTAGCGATCGCATACATTTAAAAAAGACATCCACAAATTTATGAGCGAGTTTACACAAGGGCTGGATAAAATGCAGGCCGCAGAACAGACGCACTGTTTGGGAATCCTGCCAAGTCAGCTAGCAGCGACTTCAGACTCAGATCAATTATACAGCTTACTAACAGATTACAATTTTATTGAAGCCAAGCTGTCAGCATCGGGAGTACAAGCGCTAATAGAAGATTACGATTTAGCAACAAGTCCCGATCCGATCGCCTCCGACCAAAAAGCCGACCAACTAAAATTAATCCAAGAAGCAATCCGGCTTTCTGCCCACATTATAAGCAAAGATCGAACGCAACTAGCAGCCCAACTAATTGCCCGCTTAATGCGCTTTGAAATTCCAGAAATTCAAGCACTGCTAGCACAAGCAAAACAGCAGAAACACCCCTGGCTGCGGCCGCTAACGCCCAGCTTTACTCCTCCTGGCGGCAGATTGCTGCGCACCCTCACCGGACATACAGATTGGGTACAAGCTGTAGCAATCACCCCCGACGGCAAGCGAGCAATTTCTGCATCCTCCGACCACACTCTCAAAGTTTGGCACTTAGAAACAGGATCAGAACTTTCCACCCTCAAAGGTCATCTTACCTACGTCAATGCTGTAGCAGTCACCCCAGACGGCACTCAAGTAATTTCCGGTTCTTGGGACAATACTATTAAAATTTGGAATTTAGAAACAGGAACAGAAATATTGACATTTGCCGGCGATACTTTTGCAGTAGAAGCTGTAGCAGTAACTCCCGACGGCAAGCGAGTAATTTCTGGTTCCTGGGACGGCAGCATAAAAGTTTGGGATTTGTCAACAGGGGCCGCGATTTTCAACCTCAAAGGTCACAGCAGTTTTGTCCAGTCCGTAGCAGTAACTCCCGACAGCAAGCGGTTGATTTCCGGGTCAGGCGACAACAGCATTAAAGTCTGGAACCTAGAAACAGGAAAAGAACTCTTTACCCTTACCGGTCACGCAGATTGGGTAAAAGCAGTAGCAGTAACTCCCGACGGCGAAAAAATAATTTCCGGCAGTTACGACGGCACAATCAAAGTTTGGAGTTTGAGTGCGAGAGAAAAACTTTTTACTTTAGGAATTCACAGCAGTTTCGTCCAAGCTGTAGCCGTCAGTCCCGACGGAAAACGAGTAATTTCGGCAGCAGGCGACAAAACGCTGAAAGTTTGGAATTTGGAAAGAAAAGAAGAACTCTTCACTTTTACCAATCATATCGCCCCTGTGAATGCTGTAGCTGTTACCCCCGACGGTAAGCGGATAGTTTCTGGTTCCTCTGACAAAACTCTGAAAGTTTGGCACTTAGAAATAGGTAAAGAAAATGTATCATGTGCCGGTCACGATGACTGGGTAAATGCTGTAGCAGTGACGGCGGACGGTACCAAAGCGATTTCCGGTTCGGGAGACAACAGCATTAAAGTCTGGAATCTCAAAAACGGAGAGGAACTTTTTGCTATTCCCGGTCATAAAGATTGGGTAAAAGCAATCGCTGTTACCCCGGACAGCAAGAGAATAGTTTCAGGTTCCGGTGACAAAACTGTTAAAGTTTGGAATCGGGAAACAGGAGAGGAAATCTTTACTTTAAAAGGTCATACAGATTGGGTAAATTCTGTTGCTGTTACCCCGGACGGCAGGCTGGTGATTTCCGGTTCCGGAGACAAAACTATTAAAGTTTGGAATCTGGAAACAGGAGAGGAAGTTTTTACGTTTTCAGGTCATACTGACGGTATAAAAGCTGTGGCAATTACTCCCGACGGCCAACGGATTATTTCGGCTGCGGGTGACAAAACCCTAAAAGTTTGGAGTTTGGGGAAACCCAAGAATATTTGGGCAAATTTATGGAATTTCGCCGTCAAAAATCTACTTTTTACTATCAAAGGTCATGAGAGTTTTGTCAATGCTGTGGCAGTTACGGCGGACGGCAAATGGGCAATTTCGGGTGGGCGGGAAAAAACTCTGAAAGTTTGGAATTTGTCAAGTAGAAAAGAAGTTTTTACTTTGGCAGGTCATGCGGATGCGGTAACATCTCTGGCGACTGTAGGAAATAAGGTGATTTCAGTTTCCGATGACAATACTCTGAAAGTTTGGGATTTGTTGAGTCGAAAAGTAGTTGCTACTTTCAGAGGAGATAGTGCTTTGAAAGCTTGCGCTATTGCACCGGATGGGGTGACAATTGTGGCGGCGGAAGCTTCGGGACAAGTGCATTTTTTGAAGTTGGAAGAGTCAGTAGTCAGTAGTCAGTAGTCAGTAGTCAGTTGTCAGTAGTCAGTTGTCAGTTGTCGTGGTTCCGATCGCACTTTTGGTAAACTTGAAAAGTGCGATCGGGCGTCTCGCCTGTAAATTGCTGCGGTTCCTAAAACCAATCTCACTCAGCAGCGAAAGCAGGGCGGACACCGCCCGCCCGAGCAAACTACTTCCTCTGCAACTGTACCCCACGAATAGAATAATCCAAAAGCTCGATCGGGTGCATCAAAGTAACAGCCTTCCCCTGCAACTCCAAATGCTTCTTAATTTGCAAAGAACAACCAGGATTAGAAGAAGCAATCAACTCGGCTCCAGTATTCAGCAAATTCTCCACCTTTTGCTGCCCCAAATCATCAGCCACCTCCGGCTGAAGCATATTATAAACCCCCGCACTCCCGCAACACAAAGCAGCATCCACAGGTTCTTTTAACTTCACACCAGGGATTTGTAGCAACAACTGACGCGGCTGCAAACTAATCTTTTGTCCGTGCAACAAATGACAAGCATCCTGATAAACAATTGTCAAATTGCCATCAATCAAAGGATTGAGTTTCGCCGTAATTCCCGCAGTTGCCAAAAACTCTTGCACGTCCTTCACATTAGCAGCAAACTTCTCAGCTTTCTCCCGATAATCCGGGTCATCAGCTAAAATGTGACCGTATTCTTTCAAAGTGTGGCCGCACCCAGCAGCGTTGATAATTACAAAATCAACCCCCGTATTTTCAAAGCTGTCAATCATTTGTCTCGCCAAAGATTTCGCCTGTTCGGCTTGTCCTTGATGTTCCGGTAAAGCAGCACAACATCCCTGACTTTTGGGAATCACAACCTCGCAACCGTTAGCCGTCAAAACACGCACCGTAGCCTCATTAACCGGCGAGAACAACAACCGCTGCACGCAGCCTAAAATCACGCCAACTCGATAGCGTTTCTCCCCTTGTGCGGGAATCACTTCTGGCAAATTATCCCGGAAAGAATCGACTGTTACCTTCGGTAAAATAGATTCCATCGCCGCCAAGCGAGGAAATACTTTTTTCAGCAAACCTGTTTGGCGAATTAGTTTTGGCAGTCCTAATTTTTGATAAATAAACAGCGGTACCAGCAACGGGCGCAATCTGTGAGGATAAGGAAAGAGATTAAAAATCAGAGTGCGAATTACATTGTCAGAAAAAGTGCGTTTTTGATTTCTGGTAACTTGGTGGCGAGTTGCAGAAATTAACTTGTCGTATTGCACGCCAGACGGACAAGTTGTGACGCAGGCCAAACAGCCCAAACAAGTATCGAAATGCTGCGAAGTTGCTTCATTTAAAGGTGCATCGCCTTCGTTGATTGCATCCATTAAATAAATGCGACCTCGGGGCGAATCCATTTCTTTTCCGAGTACGCGATAACTCGGACAAGTTGACAAGCAAAAGCCGCAGTGCACGCAAGTATCGATTAATTTGGGATCGGGCGGATTGTTGGCGTCAAAACCTGGGATTTCAAGGGTTTGTAAGTGGGGATTTTGGGCTAGGAAATTGCTTTCTTTCGCGGGTTTGAAATCTTCGTTAGGAATTTGAGATGTTTCTGAAGTTTGCATATATGGTAGAAAGAAGTTCGGCAACGGATTATTTAACGGATTTAACGGATAGAAGTCCGTCAAGCGAACACACACTCTTCTCTTCTCTTCTCTTCTCTTCCCCTCTCTTCCTTCGCGCTCTTTGCGCCTTCGCGGTTCGTTAAAAAAAATCTGGTTCACAAAAGACTTAGACAGGGATTTAACAAGGACTGAAGTCCTCACTACGAACCTTTTAAGATCAAGCGATCGCAATTTAAAATATTCTCCGGGTCAAACTCTTGCTTGATGCGGCGCATTAGATCGATCGCACTTCCAGTATAGCCCCAAACATCTAACCCTTGCTTGATGTGGGCTGGCGCAGCCAAAACCGTCAGAAAACCGCCTTTAGCTTCGCACGCCCTGCGTACCTGCAACAGCGTTTCGGCTGTCGCAGTCTCAAACCGTAAAACTCCCAAACCGCTGCCCGCATGAATCAAAGCATCCTGTACCGGCAACTCGTTAATTGCCTTGACAGCTTCCGACGGTCTGATACCTATTTTACAAATAATTGCTGAATTATTCCCAGAATTCCCGACTGTTTCTGGCAATCTTTGCCATAATTGATGCTCATCATTTTCGCCGCAGTTAGTGCCTTGCAAGCCCAACTTTTCGCCTACTTCCAGCAAGCGGGCTGATTGTTGTTTAACGCTTTCGGCGATGCTTTGAAATCTCACAACCAATCCCGAACCTTTACCCAAACTCAGTTTTTCTACTAACTGCGGTGACAGCAAATCAACGGCCGTCGGTGTCAGAGCAGAAGATAATAAGATTTGAGCAGCTTCGGCTAAAGCATTAGTTTCTCCTGTCAGTATGACAGTTCCCGATGATTCCGGCAGCGGATAAACTCGGAATGTTACTTGACTGATGACGCCTAATGTGCCGTAGGAACCGGTAAACAGTTTCATTAAGTCGTAACCGGCGACATTTTTCACAACTCGACCTCCGGCTGTAGCAATTTTACCGTCCGATCGCACAAAGCTAATTCCCAACAACAAATCGCGCACGCCCCGATAGCGGTGCCGCAGCGAACCCGTATCAGCAGTAGCGACAATCCCGCCCAAAGTTGCCTGTTGCGGATATGCAGGATCGATCGGCAAAAATTGACCTGATGCCCCTAAAATTTCCTGCAAATCGGCAAACTTCATGCCCGCCTCCGCAGTCACGGTTAAATCGCCCACAGCGTGTTCTACCAGACGATTCAGGCGCGCCGTGCTCACAGCCGCGATCCCCCCTGCATCAGGATATCCCCCTAAATCCCCCTCCCGGGGGACTTTGACAACATCTTGCTCCCCCCTTGTTAAGGGGGGCTGGGGGGGATCGGGGTCAAATTTAACTAAACCGCCCCAATCGAGTTTGCTGCCAGTACCACAAGGCAAGACTGCACAGTGATTTTGCGCGGCCCAAGCAATCACCGCCGCGAGTTCTTCCTGAGTATTGGGATAAACGGTACAGGCTATTGAAGTACCGGGGGCAACTGCTTTTTCTACCCGTTCTTGCCAAAATGCCTCTGTGTCTTGCTGCGGACAGATGCCAGAACTGCCTACAATGCTTTCTAATTCTTGTATGCTAACGTAATTGTCGGTAGAAAAAGATTTCATGAAGGTTATCGGACGCCCGGTAAAAAAAATTATCAAAACACCGCCTAAAACCATTAAATATTAATACGGGCCCGATATTCTAAACATGAACAAACAAATGTCTCAAAACCGACTTTCAGTAGGAGTTACCGGTCTCAACGAAGTGATTGACGGCGGCCTGATTGCTCAGCGCTCTTATCTGGTACGCGGCGGCCCGGGTACTGGTAAGACTACCCTGGGCTTTCATTTTTTGGCTGCTGGTCTGGCTCTGGGAGAAACGCCCCTGTTTATTACTTTAGGAGAACCGGAAGCGCAATTGCGCGCCAATGCTGAAAGTCTCGGTTTTGACATCGAGGCGATCGCCTTCCTCGATTTGAGCCCATCCTCTGAATTTTTTACTGAAGTTCAAACCTACGATATTTTCTCGCCGTCGGAAGTTGAGCGAGAACCAACTACACAAAAAATTATTGAGCGAGTCCAAGCTGTCAAGCCACAACGGGTGTTTTTGGATGCGATTACTCAATTTCGCTACTTGGCTGCGGATGAGTTTCAGTTTCGCAAGCAGGTTTTGTCTTTTCTGCGGTTTTTGGTGGAAGGGGGGGCGACGGTGGTTTTCACCTCAGAAGGCACATTAAGCGCTCCCGACGACGATTTGCAATTCATCAGCGACGGTGTAATTTACTTGGAATTGCGGCCGGAAGGGCGTACTCTGTCTGTCACTAAGCTGCGCGGTTCCTACTTCCGCGACGGCCGCCATTCGCTGCGCTTGACTCAGGCTGGGATGGAGGTGTTTCCACGGCTGCTTCCGGACAACTACCAACAGGATTTTGTGGCTGAACCGATTTCTGCTGGGGTTCCAGAAATGGACGAACTGCTGCACGGAGGACTGGAACGGGGGACTGTGACTGTCGTCAGCGGGCCTAGCGGTGTGGGTAAGACGACGGTGGGGATTCAGTTTATGAAGGAGGCGGCGGGAAGGGGGGAGCGATCGGTAGTTTACATCTTTGAGGAGTCAATTTCTACTCTGCTGCGCCGCTGCGAATCAGTTAACATCCCGGTTGGGGCGATGATAGCCCAGGGAAGCCTGTCGGTGATACCTGTGGAACCTTTGCTGTATTCGCCGGATCAGTTTGCGAATATGGTACGGCGAGAGGTGGAACAGGAAAAGACGCGGATTGTGATGATTGACAGTATTTCTGGCTATCAGCTTTCGATGCGGGGGCAAGATTTGGTGAACAATTTGCACGCTTTGTGCAAGTATCTCAAGAATATGGGAGTTACGGTGATCTTGATTAATGAGATAGAAGGGATTAGCGGAGATTTTCGGCTGACCGAGATTGGGATTAGTTATTTGGCGGACAATCTTCTGTTTATCCGCTATCTGGAACGCCAACTGCATAATAGAACAGAAATCCGCAAGGCGATCGGCGTAATTAAAAAACGAGTCAGCAATTTCGAGAAAACTCTGCGAGAACTCGATATTACTCGCTACGGCATCAAAGTCAGCAAACCGATACGGGGGCTGCGCGGCATTTTGAGCTCGGCGCCGATGTGGGGTGAGGGGGGAGCGGATGAGGATTGAATCGGGGTGTGCGGTGCTTTTTTTGGTCAATGGCGGCTAATTTGGGAGTTGTGAATCGACTAATACAGTAAGTAGCGCGCACCGTGCGCCTCACCAATAGCTTAATTTCTGGGAAAGTTAAATCTCTTGGTAAAATTCTGTATTTGAGGACTTTGACAGAACTTACGCACGGGGGCTAGAAACCCGGTTTCTGCGAAAAATTTGCGTTTATTGACGATAAATTTAGGAAGAAACCGGGTTTCTGAAGTCGCAACTTTGGCAAGCTCGCCGAAAAGCAAGCCAATACCAGTTGAAAAAAAATACAACTGTAGGCGACTGCTCCAAACTCATATATAATCAATCATTCCCCAATCTAAAATTTAAAATCTAAAATCTAAAATCTAAAATCTAAAATCTAAAATCTAAAATCTAAAATCTAAAATCGTCAGAGGACGCTGATCGATGACTTGCAACTCAATAATTTTAGCGGTAGACCGCAATCAGCGAAACTTGCAACTCCTAGCACAATTTCTCAACAAAGAAGGATACCAGACGAGCGCGGCTTCTAGCTTGGAAGAGGTTGCACAAGCGATCGGCGAGCCTGCTAGAATCGGGATGGCTTTAGTAGATATTTCTGGTTTTGACCGCCGGATTTGGGACTGCTGCGAACAACTGCGAAATCACCAAATCCCTTTTTTGATACTTTCGCCCAAACAAAGCGCTGTCATTCAGCACGAAAGCTTCTCCCGCGGTGCTCGGAGTATGTTGGTAAAACCTTTGATCGTTAGAGATTTGCTGTCCATTGTTCACAGCTTGCTAGGAGAACCTGCGTGAGTCAAATTTTATTGCTTGTCGAACAGAAAGAAAATCGCCGCCTGTTATTAGAATGGCTGGCAGTTTACTATGAGGTATTGCTGCCCAATTCAACGGAAAATATTGATGAAATTTTACCTTTTAATCAATCTTTTGACCTGGGGATAATTGACGGTCTTGCCCTGAAACGCCACTGGAAATGGGTAGCCGCTCAAAAACAGGCAGAAGACCCGGTGTGCTTGCCTTTTCTGTTGATTACATCCCGCTCGGATGTCGGGATGGCAACGCGATTTATTTGGCAAACTATTGACGATCTAATTATCGCTCCGATCGAGAAGATAGAATTGCAAGCGCGGGTGGAGATTTTGCTGCGATCGCGCCAGTTGTCTTTAACTCTTAAATTGTCTCACGACCAACTCGATCGCAGCCTGCAAACAGCAAAAGAACTCAACGATATGAAAACCTCTTTGCTGTACATGATTGCCCACGACGTTCGCAATCCTTTAAACTTCATCATCGGTACTACGCAAGTTCTTGCCCGGTACAAATCGAAATTATCAGATGATAGAACACAAGAACTGCTTGACAAAACTCAAGTTGCAGCAAAAAGCATCGATCAGTTATTAGATGACGTTCTGTTGCTCGGCCGATCGGAGTCAGGAAAAATCGTGTTTTGCTTGCTACCCCTAGACTTAAAAAAGTTTTGTAATGAGTTGGTAGCAGAATTTCAAAGCAGCCTGAAATTGAAGCCTCAAACTGATGTGGTGAAGCTGATTTTTGTGGATCGCAGTCAATCGGCGATGGCGTGTTTGGAGGAAAGCTTGCTGCGGCGCATTCTCAGCAATTTGCTGTCAAATGCTATTAAGTATTCTCCTCCTAATACTCAAGTAATATTTGAATTAAAAGTCACTGAAACAGAGGTAATTTTTTCGGTAGAAGATGCCGGAATTGGCATACCTTTAGCAGACCAAGAACGGCTGTTTGATTCGTTTTACCGGGCGAAAAATGTCGGTATAATTCCCGGTACTGGACTGGGGCTGAGCATTGTTAAAAAATGTGTGGACTTGCACGGGGGCGAAATTACATTGAGCAGTGAAGAAGGCGTGGGTAGTACGTTTACTGTAAGGCTGCCGATCGCCAAACTGGAAGAACCGCAACTGTCGCCTGCAACGCCTTAAACTAGATGCAGGAACGATCTTGGGATATTCAGTATGGAAGTCGCAGATGTAATCGCGCTAGTCCATCCGGCGATCGCAGTAGCGCTAGTTTTCAAATGGTTTGATCGTTCGGACTTTAGGAATGAAAATTTAATAACTTAAACACCTCAATCAGTCCTCTCTCCTATAAGCTGCGAGCTAAAGGGAGGCTCTTCCTCGCCCCAGAAGCGTTACTTTCGCTCTGCGAAAGTAACGAGCAAGTCGCTTAAGTTATTAAATTGCCATTCCTTAGTCCTCTGATTTTTATGAGGACTTGCATTCCGAACGCTCAAACATTTTTTATGAGTGAAATCAAAGTTCTATGGGAGCAACGGCGCTCAATAACTCTTCTAAGATAAATCGCAGCAAAGATTGAGTTGCTAATACTAAACCCAATCGGGATTGAGCAAGTTTTGGCTGTTCAGTTTTAACTTCTCCCCAAATTCTGCACTGACTGTAAAAAGTCTGAAAGGCTTCGCTTAAATTATTGGCTAATTTTAAATAATTGACGGGTTTTTCGCGGTTTTCTACCTCCCAAATAGGCGATAAATTGTCTAGCACTGTTAACAGTTGCGAAATTAAATTGCTTTCGGCTGGATGTACTAATCGCAGCCGATCGCCCTTGTCAACCCAAGGAATAGGATTTGGGGCCGCCAGCGACCAAATTTGCGGCGCTCTGGTGACATCCGGCTGTGCGATCGAGATTAGGCGATCGCGGTGGGCCATTCGCAGCAGGGAACAGCAGCGCGCGTGGCTGTACTGAATGGGAAACAGCCGATCGGCACACACAACAGGAGATAAGATTCGATATTCTGGAACAGGGAGGAAATTTTGAGCTAATCGCTGCAACCAGAAAGCTAAACCCGCATCAGTCAACTCCAGCTCAATTATGCCAGCCGGTGCGGCTTTAACGGTGAAATCTGGCCAACACAGCGGTTCGAGAGTTTCGGCCAACTGTGCGGCGATCGCCTGCGGTGTCTGCTGCCAAGTTTTAGCCAATTTCAGGGCGATCGCAGACACGTACAGCACCCGCGCGCTATTTTTACCCCGATTTAAGGGAATTTCGGTCATTGTCCCCTGCTGGGCGATCGCGCCCTGGAACCTTAAGAGCAAGAAACACTTCACTGTAACTTCGGGGCACTGGGAGATATTTGCTGTATCCATATCGGCTGCTCCTGCGGTAAAAGTGCTTAGAGACTGTTACCACTTGCGCTATTCTTGTACGTTAAACTGCTGATGTCAGAGATAGTCTATCGGCTTCTCTCGGCTGGCATATATCGAAGCAATCAGCTTTATAGCGATTTTGGGGCTAAATATACAATAATTTACGATCGAATCTTTGCTGAATTATACTATTTTGATGTATTTTTTGCTACATTGAATTTTTCGGTAAAACAGAGAAGAGTCAGCACAGTTAAGAAGCGTGCAAGCTCGATCGGGGGTTGGTTGTCTCACTTTGTATCGCACTGCTGGCAGAAGCTGTTTTTCTCACTGATTAAATATATCCCAGAGCCTCACTTATGCAATCAACTTCCACACCTCTAGAAACTATCGATCGACCTTTTATCACCTGGCAGCGAATTATCGACTGGGCCCAGGAACACTACCGCTGCCGAACTTTTAGCAAAGACGAGAAGATTCCAGCCAGACCCGGACTGCTGTATTTAGTCCAGAAAGGCTCTGTGCGGCTCGTAGGCAGCGCTCAAGTTAGCGCCACCTCGAAATCGTCAAAATCCACTGACAAAACTACAGAAGAAGCTTTTTTGGGCTTCGTCGGCGCCGGTCAGCCCTTTGAACTGGTTGCTCAGTCTCCGTTTACTCTCCAAGCTTACGCCCATGCCGATCACACTCACGTAGTGTGGATGTACTGGCACGACTTGGATAATTGGCCTCACTTTCGCAGGGAAATTTTGGATGCGTTTCGCTACCAGCACCAGCGAAAACTGCTCTGGCTAAGCACTTTGGGACAGCGCCGGACGATCGACAGATTGCTGGGTTTTCTCACTTTGTTGATCGAAGAGTTCGGCGAACCCTACGTAGGTGACGGAGAACCGGATGTGGTTCGGGGCTATCGGTTGCCTTGGGCCTTGACTCACGCTCAAATTGGCAGCGCCATCGGCTCGACGCGGGTAACGGTGACGCGGCTGATGGGTAAGTTGCGATCGAAAGGTTTGATTAATACTGAGGATGATAATTTAATCTGTTTGCCTGCTAAGGCTACTCCCCAAAAGACGAAAAATCAAAAGCAGGATGTAGAAGCATTCCTCGAAGACGATTTCAATGATTCTCTGGATGACGATCTCGATGAAGATTTCGACGACGATCTGGATGACGACCTCGAAGAATCTGCATAAAAATCCTGCGGGGGATTGCCAACAAACAGCGGTTAGCTATTATAGCAACCCCCTTGAAGGAGAGGACACTCTTAATTCCCGAAACTCTTGCGGAAGATAGCTGTTTTCTTCTTCTCCCTTCCCCCTTCCTAATAACGTTCGATCGCAGGGACAGCAAAATATGATTACTGCCCACTGCCCACTGACAACTGTCAACTGTCAACTGTCAACTGTCAACTGTCAACAGTCAACAGTCAACAGTCAACAGTCAACTGTCAACAGTCAACTGTCAACTGTCAACTGTCAACTGTCAACTGTCAACTGTCAACTGACTTCTTCGGTGTACGATGAGTTGTGTAAACTTTTCCCGTTCTCGAACGGTGCGACTGACAATGACCGATGACAAGCAAAAATCTCCAATCGCGAACAATCAGCAACGGGTGGTATTCTGCGACTTTGACGGCACGATAACTGTTGAAGAAACTTTTGTGGCAATGCTCAAGCATTTTGCACCGGAATTGTCGTCTCAACTGATGCCGGAAATGTACGCGAGAAGGCTGAGTTTGCGATCGGGCGTGCGGCAGTTATTAGAGTCTATTCCCTCGGAATGTTATGGGGAAATTGTGGAATTTTCTAGGGGAAAGCTGATGCGGCCGGGATTGGTGGAATTGCTGGATTTTTTGGACGAGCAAAGGGTGGATTTTGCGATCGTTTCCGGTGGCCTTCGGATTATGGTAGAGACGGTTATGGGCGATTTGGTACACCGGGCGATCGCAATTTATGCTGTGGATGTGGACGCTAGCGGCCCTCTCTTGCAAGTCAATTCTGAGTTTGAAGGAGATGCGGAATTGGTGTCTAAGGTGCGGGTGATGAGCCTGCACCCGGCCCAGGAACAGGTGGCGATCGGAGATTCTCTGACGGATTTTAACATGGCTTTGCAGGCGAACTCTGTGTTTGCGCGCGATCGGCTTGCCGAGTATCTGGACGAACAGCAAAAGCCGTATACTAAATGGGATAATTTTTTTGACGTGTTGGAAACTTTGTCCCTGAAATGGAATTGAAACTCAACTAGAAATTGCGCAAAAATCGCACTCTAGGCTATATGTATTGGTAAGGTGCGCACGGGTGGTGTCAACTTAACACTAAAGTCCTTTGTATCTCGTTTGTTGTCGAGTCTCGATCCCCCTCGCATCCCCCTTAAAAAGGAGGACTTTGAATGCTTCTTGTCCCCCCCCCTTAAGAGAATGCTTCTTGTCCCCCCCTTAGGTCGGGGGAGTAGGGGGCAAGAATTCGGGGGGATCTGGGCATAGTCGCCAAACAACAGTCTGTGACTACGTTTGACGTTAAGTTCACACCAATGGTACCCATCAGCACATTTAGATAAGCCAGCGCAATTCAAATCAACATAAAAATAGATAAAAAGCTGAGGATTTGCACAGAATGAGTGGCGATTTGAGATCGGATTTAATTGCAGCAGCCAAACATTTTTACGATCGCGGTTGGATGGCTGGGACTGCTGGTAATCTTTCAGCCCGCTTACCAGACGGCAGTTTTTGGGTAACAGCGAGCGGCCGCGCCAAAGGGCAGTTAACCCCTTCAGATTTTATCAGAATGAGCTCCGACGGTGCGATCGTCGAGCAACCTGTTCCCGACAGCCGCCCTTCCGCCGAAACCAGCATTCATTTAGCCGTTTACAATTGTTTTCCAGACGCTAAAGCTTGCTATCACGTGCACTCGATCGAGGCAAATTTAGTTTCTCGGCTAACAGCGGGGGATTCAGTGCCTTTACCTGCGATCGAAATGCTGAAAGGTTTGGGGGTGTGGGAGGAAAACCCGCAGGTGGCGATGCCCCTATTTCCAAATTATTTGGAAGTGCCTAAGATAGCCAAGGAAATTTGCGAATATTTTGCCGTTTGTGCGCCTTCTGTACCAGCGTTGTTAATTCGGGATCACGGCATCACAGTCTGGGCAGACTCACCAGCCGCCGCCTACAATTACGTAGAAATTGTAGAATATATTTTTCGCTACACGATCGCAGCCAGCCAATTAAATTTAAATTTGAGATGTTAGATTAGGACAGTCTTGGACGCAAAATCTAATATATGTAGGGTGCGCCTCGGCGCACCTTGCCGCTAAGTATGGTGTCAAACCACTTTTTGAGTCCAGGGCTGTACCAAACGAGCAAACATCGAAAAGAGGCAAAAAATATGGCTAAATATACCAGAGTTTTATCCATAGATGGAGGCGGAATTAGAGGGATTATCCCCGCGCAAGTTGGAGTTAGCATTGAGTCAAAGCTGCAACAAAAAAGCGGCAATCCAGATGCCAGAATAGCTGACTATTTTGATTTAATCGCCGGCACGAGTGCGGGAGGAATTTTAACCTGCCTCTATTTGTGTCCCGATGCCAAAAATCCCAGCAGGCCTCGGTGGACTGCCCAAGATGCTGTTAATTTTTCCATCAAGAGCGGCATCGACGTTTTTCAGAGTTCATTTTTGAAAGAACTCCAATCTCTAGACGGTTTGATAGATGAGAAATATCCGAGCGATGCGTTAGAAAAATTCTTTTTGGAAACTTTTAAAGATTGCAAACTCAGCGAACTGCTGAAACCTTGTTTAATTTCCAGTTACGATGTCGAAAATAGAAAAGCTCACTTTTTCAATCAAATAGATGCTAAAAAATGTCTAGCAGCAGACTATTTTATCAGAGATATCGCCCGAGCCACATCTGCCGCTCCTTCTTACTTTGAACTTCCCAAAATCTACTCTTTCACAAACAAATCCTACGCTTTAATTGACGGGGGAGTATTCGCCAACAATCCCGCACTTTGTGCCTATGCGGAAGTGAGAACTAAATTAAAAATTCCCGATCCTCGCTCCGACAAAGGCCCGACAGCAAAAGATATGGTAATTTTATCGCTGGGGACGGGACAAGCTAAGAAAAAATTCCCCTACGAAGAAGTGAAAGATTGGGGTAAAGTTGAGTGGGTTCAGCCTTTGATTAATATCATGATGACGGGAGTTGCTGAAACTGTAAATTATCAAATGATCCAAATTTTTGATGCAATTGAAAAACCCTATCAATATTTAAGAATTAGTCCTGATTTGAGCGAGGAAGAACCGCTGCCAATTGATGATGCCTCGGCAGAGAAAATATCGACTCTGGTGAGCCTTGGCAAGGATCAAGCCTCCAAGTCTAACAAAGATTTGGATAAGTTTATCGATTTGTTGCTTGCCGAGTAATCATGGAATTTTAGATTTTAGATTTTAGATTTTGGATTGAAGAATTGCAGAATTGAAAAGACTGATGATTGCACAAAATCTATCAGTCCCAATCTAAACTCTTAACTATAAAATGACATAACAACCAACCGCAGTCATATTGTAGGGTGGGTTGGGCGCGGCGATTAACTTAAGTCACCCATAAATCAATACGGTTTACTTAAGACCGATCCCCCCTTAACTTGCCCCCTACTCCCCCTTAAAAAGGGGGGAAGAAGAAAGCCCTTAAAGTCAACCCCTACTCCCCTTGCTTTCGGGGGATGCGAGGGGGATCTCCGGGTATAAGGAATCGATCGTGAACCGTATTGACCCATAAATAAATCTTCAACCGCGCCTAACCCACCAATTAAAAAAAAGAATGCAACTTTATGCCAACTAGAAACTCATACAGCATCAATCAGTGCAAATCTAAAATTTAAAATTTAAAATCTCAAATCGTCTAACCGGGAGCATCTCAGTTTTGCATTTTATAGTGCGAGCTGTCGCGAGCTCGCGTATTGTATAATACAATACGGTTAACTTAACGCTTTTTGACGAATTTCCGAGCGCTATTTTATAGGCAATACAGGCATTTTTTGCTCGTCAGATTGTTCTTAAGTTAACCGTATTGTTGTATAATACGCTCTTCGTGGATGTTCGCACTCAAAGAAAAAATGCTTTTTACAAAAATGAGATGCTCCCTCGCACTCGATCCAATTTGCAATTAAATGAGGTGAATAAATGTCATTAAAACAAGATTTTATTCAATTACCACTCCCCAAGAATATCCATTTTATAACATTCGTTACATGGGAAAGACTAGAGCTAACTCCACCAGCTCGACAAGTTGTTCTAGATTCTACCCTGCACTTTCACAACCAAAGATATCAACTATTTGCTGCCGTTATTATGCCAGACCACGTACATCTTTTGCTTCAGCCTTTTCCAAAGTCTGACTCTCAAAACTGGTCAATTGGAAGCCGGCTGCACAGTATTAAAGGCTTCTGTTCTACAGAAATTCCTAAAGTAATGAAGCAGAGCGGTAAAGTTTGGCAAGATGGGCGACACGCGGAAATTATTAACAGCCACCAACATTTTATCAATACATGGGAATATATCAAACAAAATCCTGTCAAAGCTAACTTGTCAGATACGCCTCAAAAATATCCTTTTTTCTGGGAAAACAGCTAATCTGACCAACAGTGCGATCGTCCCCGCTCGCGGCCCGGGGTGAAACACGCGATCGAACAAAAACAGTGCTGTCCCCGCTCGCGGGCTTTCGAGAAACTCGCGGGCTTTTGTGTACGCAGAAACAGTGCGAGCGTCGCCGCTCGCGGCCGTGGGGTGAAATACGCGATCGATTCATTCCCACAAAAATCGATTCACTCCCACAAAAATCGATTTATTCCCACAAAAGGGCGATCGCAAACCGCACCGCTTCCCCCATCATCGAACAGCGAACGCTCGCGGAGGCCGTTTTCTCCCACCTCAGCAACTGTTCCCGAAAACCCGCGTCTTGCTTGGCCCGCTGCACGATCGCCTGACTGATAACTTTCTTCTGAATTTGCTCTGTCGGGATACCTTGCTGCTTCAAATAATCCAACAACCGCTGCACGCTTTCGGAGAATTTATCCGGCGTTTGAGACATCAAAATAAACGAAATTTGGCGCACCATTCGCTGATAGATTTCCTGCCTTCTGAGCAATACCTCCTTTTGGCTCGGCATCGCCGGCTGCGGTGTTGCTGACTCCTCCTGCGAACCGTTATCAGCAACAGCCAAGTCGAGCAAACTCAAAATTTCAGTACCCTTAGCTAAAACCTTTTCCAACATATCTGGATAAAGCGCCAATATGCGATCGCCCAAAATCTTGCCATTCACCAAACGGTTCGCGCTCAGCCGCAGTAAATTTTGTTCTCCCGCCGACTCAAAAAATTGCACGTTCAACTCGAGTTCGCAGCTCTCCAACTCCACCCGACGCAGCGTAAAAACCAAAGCCTCCCAATTAAGAGATTGGGCAAAACACACCTCCACAATCGAGCTTTCCTGTTGATGCTGCCGCCCCAATTCCCCCGACTCAAAATCGCGATCGACCGGAAAGCGATTTGCCGCAACTTTCGCAGTATAATCAAACTTAGTAAAAAAATAGCGACAGTCAACTTTCGACAGATCGACATCTTGAACCTGCCAATTTTGAATGCAGCAACCCGTAAGCTGCGCCCCCTCCAAATTCGTCCGAATCAAACGGCACTCAATCAAACAAGCTTCTCTTAAATCCGCCTCAGCCAACATCGCATCCATCAAATAAGCGCCGCTCAAATCAGCTTTCCGCAAATCAGCACTGCGCAAATTAGCTTCGCTCAAATCCGCCCGCAGCAAATACACTTCTTGCAAGTTAGCTCGCACCAAAAGCGCCTGCTTAAAACTCGCTTTCAACAGATAAGCACCCGCCAGATTAGCTCGACTCAAATCAGCCCGATCTAGCACCGCCTCAGTCAAATCCGCCCCCGCCAGCACTGCTCGGTGCAAGTCAGCACCTGTCAGATTTGCCGATCGCATTTGAGCACCGTTCAAGTCAGCTTCAATCAAATTTACACCGCTCAAAATTGCCGATCGCAAATTCGCTTCCACCAAATGCGCTTCCCGCAAATTAGCACCCGTCAAATTCGCACCAACAAGACTCGCGCGGTTGAGATTCGCCTCCATCAATTCCGCCGCCATCAACTGCGCGCCGTCGAGTTTAGCTTTTTCCAAATTAATTTGGTCAGATTTAACGTTTTGAAGATTAGCACCGCCCAAATCCGCCTCAGGTAGCGCCGCCCAATTAAGATCCGCTGCTTCCAAACAACCCAGGCGCAAATCCGCTTTCGCCAGATTTGCTCCGCTCAAATTTGCCCCGCTCAGATTCGCCCCAGCCATCCCCGCACTGCGGAGATCCGCGCGGCGCAAACAAGCCCCAATTAACTTAGCATTGCTCAAAAAACACCAGCTCAAATTAGCACCCGTCAAGTTAGCACCAGTTAAGTCTATTTCTCGAAGGTTGACACCGCTTAAACTAGCACCGCTGAGGTCAATATGAGCAAAGTTGCGCTCTCCCTCTTGGTAGCGCTGTAAAAATTCCTGTATTTGCATTCGCAGGGGAAGGGGAAGGGGAAGGGAAGGAAAAAACGATTTCTCGTCCCGTAAAATAACAGTTATCAAGTTTGTAGTGAGGACTAAAGTCCTCTGGTTTTATGCGGACTAAAGTCCTCACTACAAACCATTCTCAC
>NZ_JAUBUN010000015.1:25674-29196 GCF_036702665.1 Microcoleus sp. Aus8_D2 | reverse complement strand
GTTTGTAGTTAGGACTTTAGTCCTCTGGTTTTATGCGGACTAAAGTCCTCACTACAAACCATTCTCACGTTTGTAGTTAGGACTTTAGTCCTCTGGTTTTATGCGGACTAAAGTCCTCACTACAAACCATTCTCACGTTTGTAGTGAGGACTTTAGTCCTCTGATTTTATGCGGACTAAAGTCCTCACTACAAACCTATTTGATTGCGATCTATCTACCGGACATCAGAGGATTCAGAAATGCCATTGACTCGATAATTTTACAGGAAACGCTGCAATTCCTGCTGCAAATACTTTGCCCATTTAGTCGCTAGAGGAACTTCTGTAAAAGGAACCTGCACCGCCGCAGCCTCTTTGAACAAAAATTCTAGGGCGATCGCATTTCCAGAATTCGGCGGCGACTCTAAATCTACCACGGCACCGTTAACTAACAACCGCAGCGAATCCACATTTTTCAAAGAAAAAGTTTGCAAATTCACAGGCCCGCTGCGAGTAGGTTTCCCCCAAGTCAAACAGTCTTCTTGCTGACCGAGTACAGCATAAATATCGTACTTGGCCTTGGCGAATTGTTCTGCCCAGACCCGATACGCTTCCAGCTTTTGATACTCGTTCCATCCCGCCCAAGCCAGAGAAATAAAAATTGCCAGCAGCGGCAGCCACATTAAACCTCTTTCCATGCAATATCCTTGTTGAAAATACTCCCGATTTTGTTTGCCATCTGGTTTAATGATACAATTGATTGAACTCCTCAAACTTGCTCGGCAATTTAAACTAGAAATTACACCAATTTACGATCGCACGGACAGCCCGCACTGCAAAATACCAAACGCCCGCCCGCCAGTTCGACCGAAGCCACAACCCGTAAAACTGGCGATCGCACTGAAAATTGGGTTATTGTGGTGAACAAGCCTTCCCTAAACGGACGATCGGCCATGAAAAAGTTTTTCCTTTTGTGCTTATTTTTAATCGGGCTCGGCTGGGCAATTTCAAATTTCCCAGGACTGGCTACTCAAGGCACCTACGACTCGATTGTGCTGGATTTCCGCGAAGATATCGGTGCTGCTGAGATTGCCAAAGAAGTAAATGCGATCGCCCAACAGTACCAAATCGCACCGCAACTCAACAGCGAATTCTCAGCATCAGATAATGTGTATGTTGTCAAGGGCGATCGCACTTTGCTAACAGCCCTGAAAAAATCAAATGTGGCTAAAGATACCGAATACATTGAACCGAACTACGTCTACAGCGCATTCGAGATTCCCAACGACCCCATGTATACTAAGCAGTGGAATCTGCGCAGCATCAACGTAGAATCTGCCTGGAACGAAACCAAAGGCAGCGGTACAACAGTAGCGATAATTGACACCGGCATTACCCCCGTCGCCGACTTAAAAGAAACCAAATTTGTACCGGGCTACGACTTTGTAAACGATCGCGCCGAAGCCTACGATGACAACGGCCACGGTACTCACGTCGCCGGTACAGTCGCCCAATCAACTAACAACAACTACGGCGTCGCAGGCATCGCTTACGAAGCAGCTTTAATGCCGCTCAAAGTATTAAGCGGCAGCGGTGGCGGTACAGTTTCCGACATCGCCGAAGCAATTAAATTTGCTGCTGACAACGGCGCAGATGTCATCAACATGAGTTTAGGCGGCGGCGGCGAAAGTCAGTTAATGGCAGAGGCGATCGACTACGCCCACTCTAAAGGCGTTGTCATCATCGCAGCCGCCGGCAACTCCGGCGAGAGTTCCGCTTCCTATCCCGCCCGCTATCCCCACGTGATCGGCGTTTCCGCCCTCGGCCCCAACGAAGAAAAAGCCGATTATTCCAATTTCGGCGCGGGTGTTGACATTTCTGCCCCCGGCGGTTCCGAACTGGGCAAAATTCTCCAAAGTACGATCGACCCAGAAACAGGTGCCGAAGTCTTTGAAGCCTACCAAGGAACCAGCATGGCTTCTCCCCACGTCGCCGGCGTTGCAGCCCTGATCAAAGCATCAGGCATCACAGAACCAGACCAAATTCGCAGCATACTCTTGCAGTCCTCGCGGAATGTCACAGAAGACCCCTTAAACCATTTTGGTTCGGGACACCTAGACGCAGGCGCAGCAGTTCAGCTAGCCCAGCGCGGACAAATCAACTTCCGCGACTTCTTCCGCTGGCTGCGCGACAACGGCTATCTCAGCCCCCGCTTCTGGATTGACGGCGGTGCAGTCGCCCTGTTACCTAAAATTGCCATGGTGCTCGGTTCTTACCTGCTAGCTTTCATTTTGCGGAATTATTTTCCGTTCCAATGGACTTGGGGCTTTTCCGGCGGCTTGATAGCTGGAAGTTCAGGGTTCTGTTTCCTACGCAACTTGTTTGTCTTTGACTTGCCGCAGTGGCCGATGAGAATCATGGGTAGTTCTATCCCCGAACTCGGCGGTGCAATTAACGGCAGCAGTATGCTGAATCCCTTATTTGCTAGCGTTTTGATTCCCGGCATTTTGATTGTTTTGCTGTTGGGACACAGAGAGTGGAAGTGGATCGCGATCGCCACATCGATCGGCTTTGCTAGCTGTTTAGCCGTGAACGCTGTTGTCTCTCCCGCAGTTTGGGGATTGGGAACTGGTGTAGTAGCACAAACATTCTTGATTGTCAATGCTTTGTTGTGTTTTGGATTGGCACGTTTAGCAATTAAAACAGAGGCGCAGTCTGCATGAGTATTACAGTCAAAGGCGAAATTGAACGCAAAGGATTAGGCCCCGGTACTTGGGCTTTAGTCGGCGAAGATGGGGAAACTTACGAACTTAAGGATGCTCCTTCTGAGTTGAAAAAAGCAGCTTTGAAAGTCAGCGTCAAAGGTGAAATCCGCAAGGATGTGATGACTTTTGCGATGATCGGGCCGGTGCTTGAGGTGCAGTCTTTCGATCTGTTGTAGCTCGAAAGACTAATCCAGCTTTCGATCGAAAAAAAACCCCGGCCAAAATTGGCTGGGGTTTATTAATCAGGGTGCATCTACTAATTTAATCTCCCACCCGACAGCACCTCTTTCAGGACTGTTTCGGAAAATCGATGATTTGAGAAACCCGGTTTCTTTCTAGATTTCTGGTTCCTGTACGCAAAACTCGTACAAACCAGGTTTCTCAACCCATGCACCTAGATCCTCAACCTGTCGCTACCTCTTGTTATACGTAAGTTCTACAAAAAAAACTCCCGCGCCAAAATTGGTCGGGAGTTAATTAATCAGGGTGCATCTACTAATTTAATCTCCAGCTCAACAGCACCACATTCAGGACAGTTTGGGAAATTTATGATTTCAGAAACCCGGCTTCTTCCTCTATTTGTAGGGTGCGCACTGCCCACCTTACCCTATTTGTACCTCTCTTAAGCATCGACAAAAAAAACCCGGCCAAAATTGGTCGGGAGTTAATTAATCAGGGTGCATCTACCAACTAAGCTTCCTAAGAATTCTCGCGCAATCCGGACACTTACCTCAAACTTTTTCAGCATCAGCCTCAATACCGCAAAAAAAACCCGGCCA
>NZ_JAUBUN010000015.1:25017-25574 GCF_036702665.1 Microcoleus sp. Aus8_D2 | reverse complement strand
TTGGTCGGGAGTTAATTAATCAGGGTGCATCTACTAATCTAATCTCCGGTGCGACAGCACCTCGTTCCGGACTGTTTGGCAGAATTTGCCGGAATTGCTGGCTGTGCGTGCGATCGCTCAAAAAAAAACCCCAAACCAAAATTGGTCGGGAGTTAATTAATCAGGGTGCATCTACCAATTAAGCTTCCTGAGAATTCTCGCGCAATCCGGACACTTACCTCAAACTTTTTCAGCATCAGCCTCAATACCGCAAAAAAAACCCGGCCAAAATTGGTCGGGAGTTAATTAATCAGGGTGCATCTACTAATCTAATCTCCGGTGCGACAGCACCTCGTTCCGGACTGTTTCGGAAAATTGATAATTTCAGAAACCCGGTTTCTTCCCTTATTTCTCGTAACCCGAACCAAAACTCGTAGAAACCGGGTTTCTCGGCCCCGATGCGTCAGCCCTCAAACTCTCGCTACCTGTTGTGATACATAAGTTCTACAAAAAAAACCCCCAAACCAAAATTGGTCGGGAGTTATTAATCAGGGTGCATCTACTAATCTACTCTCCGC
>NZ_JAUBUN010000015.1:0-24917 GCF_036702665.1 Microcoleus sp. Aus8_D2 | reverse complement strand
CCCGACAGCACATCATTCGGGACAGTTTGGCAGAATTTGCCAGAATTTCTGGCTGTGCGATCGACAAAAAAAACCCCCAAACCAAAATTGGTCGGGAGTTATTAATCAGGGTGCATCTACTAATCTACTCTCCGCCCCGACAGCACATCATTCGGGACAGTTTGGCAGAATTTGCCAGAATTTCTGGCTGTGCGATCGACAAAAAAAACCCCAAACCAAAATTGGTCGGGAGTTAATTAATCAGGGTGCATCTACCAATCCACTTTCCTGGGAATTCAGTAGCAATCCGGACAGTTGCATCAAATTTTTCAACAGCGCCATCCCTTGAGGATAGGCAAAATCTGAATTACACAGTTGAAGGGCGATCGTATTTCTTAACCTAAAAATCAACATCCCGCTTCCGGAGTCGCTGCCCAACATAGCGTATAACGGCAACAAGTGGCAATTTCGTCAATTGCCGCTGACACATCACGGTTTAACCTAATTATCCCCCCACTTATGTCAACTGAGACTGCGACACCCAGAGTTAGCGTGATTATTCCCGTGTATCAGGGCGATCGCTTCCTTGCTGAAGCCATAGAAAGCGTCCTGAATCAGACCTACACTAACTATGAAATCATCGCAATCGATGATGGTTCCACTGATAACAGTTGCGAAATTTTAGAATATTATTTTGATAAAATTCGCTATGTTTTTCAGGAAAATCAAGGGGTAGCTGCTTCCAGAAATCGGGGGATTCACATGGCCAGAGGCGAACTCATTGCTTTTCTCGATCAAGATGATTTTTGGTTGCCTGATAAATTGGCTTTACAAGTAGCTTGTTTTGACGCGCAACCCGAATTAGGGATAGTGCACTGTGGCTGGCGGCGAATTAATGCAATAGGGCGCGCTTTAGGAGAAGTAACAGCTTGGGAAAATGTACCTATTTTAGACCTAGCTGGATGGTTGCAGTGGATGCCAATTCTCCTAAGTGCAATGCTTGTCAAGCGGGAATGCTTGCAGCATATTGGGGGATTTGACACTAGATTCAAGCAGGCTTGCGATGTCGATATAGTGCAGCGTTTAGCACTGAATAATTGCCAAACAGAATGGGTGCGCGAAATACTGACTTGCTATAGAGAACACGATCGGAATGATTCGCTGAACACACCTTTACAAGCAACAGAATCTTGGGCCGTGCGAGAGCAATTTTTTGCTCGCTCGGACATACCGGAACCGATCCGACAGTTAAAAAATCGGTATTGCTATCACACTCTTGTCTGGATTGCATGGAGATTGTACTACACTGGCTATTTTGGTGGCATGGCTGACTATTTGAAGAAATCGTTGAGTTACACACCTTATTCACGAACTAAAACAGTTTCGGATTGGGTCAAAACTTTTCAGAGATATGCGAGAGAATATGGCTTTTTTATAGATATGGATGTCCTAGTTAATTCTGTGCAGTGGCAACAGGTAATGAATTGTGTGCTTAATTGAGGTAACAAAAATATGGATACATTAACTGGAAACAACCGTCCTTCCGATCGCAATTCGATGACGCCATCTCCGTCAAAAACCCTCCAATCCAAAAACTATTCTCAAAATTTTGATGGCAAGGCTTTCGCGGACTTCATACAAGGCAGTAGCTACAAAATCAACACTGAAATGTTTACTTTAGTATCAAATTTAGATCCAATAGAAATTAGCGATTTTGAGTTTATAAATGCTGCTAGGCAATTTAACGATGAAGATTTTATCCGAGCAATTTATAAAGCATATCTTAATCGCGAACCTGGAAATTCTGAAGTAAATTTTTGGGCAAACGAAATAAAAATAAACAAAGGTAGCCGGATTATTTTACCTATTGCAATCAGAAAAACTGTAGATTTCACGTTATTATCAAAACTGAAACAAAAACAAAAAAAATCAGAGTTTTCATCAAACTTGATCGGGAATATTTTTGACATTTGCGTCAAAAAAATTAGAAAATTTTTCGGCATTCAATCTCTTGAAATATTAATCTCTCTCAACCAGGTATTGGAGCAAAATGAATTTATAATGGCAGGATTTATAGATGGACCAAAGACAGGGGATAAAATTAATACCTCAACTTATACGATCGCTGGTTGGCTAATATGGAAAAATATTCAGCCAACCATCAGGTTAATCAGTAACGAAACAGTTATCGATGAAGTTTCTATTCAGGTACCGCGTCCAGATGTAACTACTGCTTATTGTCTTGAGTCTAAAACTCACAACTGGGGGTTTAAGATATTCTTGAATGTCAAGGAGCTATCAGAGCAAGGACATTTACAATTACAAGCTAATTTTCCGAATGGCCAGGTAGTTAACTTTGGTTTAATTAAATTTGTCAAATATTAATCGATGCCATCTCTTTTGAAATTGTCCGGATCGTGTTTGATTTTACAAGTATTGAAAAGTATGTTTAGTCTTAGATATTTCTCAGAGTGCGGTTGTCAACTATATGGCTAGACTCTGAGTAGTTAAACCTAGTTATCACAGGTGATGAGTTGTCTTGTTGTAAAGCTAAAAACCAAAGGATAATTATGACGACACATACTTTAGTTGAAATTCTCGATGTCTGCTTATCTGCAACAGCTCCTGAATTATTGTCGGGTTTTGCTATAGATCATCCCCAGAAAGGAAGCAAAACCAATACCTACACTATTGATGTTAGCGGATGGGTGTTGGGTAAAAAGTCTCCGGCTGTTGCTGTTGAGTTAGTCACCGATGGAAGAGTGTTAAAAATAATTTCTACTAATGACTTGCGCCCAGATGTAGCGGAGGTTTATTCGGAATTACCCGGAGCTGAGAATTGTGGTTTTTTCACAACAGTTGGAGTAATCGGAATTTCGGCTGAGGCTGAACTACTTATTTATGCGGTACTCCAAGATAACAGTCGTGTTTTAATGGGAGTAGTGAAATTTCAGCATCAGCCTCTTCGCTCTCACTATCAACCAAAACTAAAGCCTCTTATGGTTACAAGTGGAGGTCGTACAGGCACAACTTTGCTAATGCGAATTTTCTCAGAACATCCACAGATTAGTGTCTACAAACAATATCCTTATGAAATCAGAGTTGCACAATATTGGATGTGGGTACTGAAAGTCTTATCAGAACCGGCAGATCACCTTGAATCATCTCCCGATGCAGAATTTGATTCCACTTTAAAATGGGCAGGTCATAATCCATTTTTTAGTAAAAAACTTATTAATAACGAAGAGCTTATGTCCTGGATGAGCCGTACATATCCAGAGCAAAGTGCCAGCTTTTTTCAGCAAAAAATAGACGAATTTTATCTGGTTTGTCACAGAGAAAATAATCAGTCATTATCTGATATTTCAAACTCTACTGAGGTTAATACTTATAAACCCATATACTTCTCGGAGAAATTTGTACCCAAATATGTCCAGTCACTTTTGTGGGAGTTATATCCACAAGGACGTGAAATATTTCTGGTACGCGATTTCCGTGATATGTTATGTTCAATACTTGCCTTTAATTTCCGCAGAAAAAGGAGTGATTTTGGCCGCCAAGATGCAATAAGTGATGAGGATTATGTTCGGATAATTTTAACTCCAAGTATTACCCTGTTGCGTGATACTTGGAGATCTCGATCTGTACAGGCACATTTAGTACGTTACGAAGATTTAATCTTATCTCCAGTTACAACCCTTAGTAATATCTTAGAATATCTGGAATTAGAAAATACACCTGCAATAGTTGAAAAAATGATTAAAACATCCTCACAGGATACACCCGAACTGCAACAACATCGCACTACATCCGATCCTAAATCATCAATTGGGCGGTGGAAGCAAGACTTAAATGCTTCTATACAAGCCGTATGCCAGGAATCTTTTGGTGAAATCTTGGAGGAATTTGGCTACAATTATAGCTAAGTAAAACATCACATATATTATTAATTACGATCGGGTGCAGGCAAAAAAGTAATAACCACATCATTATCTGTTTAACCTACCGGAGATTTAGGAATTATGTCGCTCGACTTGTTTGAATACCACATTGATTCACCCACCAATAATCTAGAAATTACCAGCGCTCTTTTTCTAGTAAGTGGCTGGATAGTTTGTGAGGGTATAAATAGTATACAAAAGCCAACACTATGTAATGATTCTCACTCATTTAGTCAGCCGTTAAATATCATCGAACGTTGTGATGTGGAAGCTATTTATCCACATCACAACGTCCTAGGGTTTTCTCAATACATTTCAGTGCTTGACATACCCCAAGATGAAACATGGACTATTCAATTCTTGGTTAACGGTGAACAATCTAGTTTTCCCTTGTCTTTATCTATTTCACCAAATTTTAAAAAGCTCAGATATCATAAAATCAAAAAGCTGAAAAAAATTCAGTCATACCTGCATTGTCCAGTTTGTGAAAGCCACAATCTAAAAAGTTTGACGGATAATTTACTACAATGTAAAGATTGTCAATCAAAATATCCGTACAGTCATAACAATTATAACTTTCTGATAGGAGATTTAATTAAATATGGTAATATCAAACCGACTGAAAACATATCAGCCAATGAATACGATCCGATTGCCTTAGATATTATCCAAGAATTTGCCGGGGGATTAATACTTGATAATGGCTCAGGATTAAGACATATTTATTATGACAATGTTGTAAATTTTGAGATTGTTGATTACCCAACTACCGATATTCTAGGTATTGGAGAGAAGCTGCCTTTTAAATCAAATAGTTTTGATGCCGTGTTTTCTTTTGCCGTCTTAGAACACGTCAAAAATCCATTTGAATGCGCTCTAGAAATCGTCAGAGTCTTAAAGCCAGGGGGAAAACTCTATGCTGTTGTTCCCTTTCTCCAACCTTTCCACGGCTATCCCGATCATTATTACAACATGACTAGCAGCGGTCTAAAAAATCTATTCGAGAATTTTTTAGATATTGTTGATTGTGGTGTTCCTTTATCTGGCGTACCAATTTGGTGTCTGAGTTGGTTTCTAAATTCATATATACGTGGCTTACCAGAAGATGTAGCACAAAAATTCAAACAAATGAAAATTGGCGAACTTATTGAATCGCCGATTCAATACTTAGAACATGATTTTGTTAACAAATTAAACCAAAATGTCAATGAAGAATTAGCCTGTACAAATTATATAGTGGGCCTAAAAAAGTGACATGAATAAATCGTACAAAGAGAGAGCGATAGCAATTTTTATTGGCACTTTTTCAGGGATTATTGGGAGTATAAATCCCTTGATGCAAGTAGCTCAATTTCAGCCCGCCATAGGTGTAATTAATACTGGCTTATTTAAAATAGCTGATTCTGCCCAAAATGGTTATACCTATGGTTATGCTCCAAGTATCGTCAAAGAAAACGGAATTTATCACATTTTTTATTGCTCAACTCCAGAGTTAGCCGCAGGTATTGATGCGATTCGCTACGTTTATTCACAAGATGGATTAAATTGGTCTACTCCCAAGATTGTACTTAGAGCAAATCCGAGTATTAACCCCAACACCGGACAATGGATAAATCGAGCAGCCTGCGATCCGAGCTTAGTTTACTACCAAGGTTACTACTATCTTTACTATACTAACCAGCATCAAACTGGTTCCAATTTAGTTGGTGGAAATAGACCTACCCAGGGTAATATTTCTGTTTCCCGTGCTAGCACGATTGACGGACAATACTTGACTTACACCAAAAGAGGCACATGGGAAAAGAATCCGCCCGATGCGAAAATGATTATTTTGCCTCTAGTTAAGCGGAGTGGGGATCCAGGAAGTTACGGAGCTGGTCAACAGACTGTATTGGTTAAAGATGGTGAGTTATATATGTGGTACACTGACGACTCAATCTCTTCCAGAAAAGAACCACGTATATACTTCTTAAAGTCTACAAATCCAGTCAGTTGGAGTGTAGAACCCGTGCCAACTAATCTTACCAACACTTCTTCAGTTGATTTAAAATACGATCATATAAATAATAAGTTTGTTATGCTGAAAATACTGCAAATGCACACTAAAAATACCTCATTAGTAGCATCTGATTCCCAAGATGGAATCAACTGGAAAAATTTTCGGACTATTTATCCTCAATATAAATTTCCTGCTTTTGCTCACAATGTTGGAATGAGTGGTAATAGAGAAGGTCATTTTGTTGATAAAGAAAGTCCAATCGCAGCCTTTGGAGTTCCTTACAATCTCAGCAGTCAGGATACTTGGGGGGCATGGGATTTATTCGGAGTTAGAGCAGATATTTTTAAATCTGAATGAGTTTTTTATTGCACAATATAAATTACAGGAATTACGCATTATGAGGGCATAGCAAGGCTTTGGGATGGATTCACAACCTTCGTTTCGGACAGAAACCAGTGCAGCATAGAGAAAGTATGCTGCACTTGCGTTTTCCGTTTAATTAAATGGAGCTACTTAATATCATTAACATAGGATTTGATACCGTAACTCCACTACCCCTAAAGGAGCACGAGTGCCATCTTCGAGGATAGCTTGTAAAAGTAGTTCTGTTTCAGGTGGAATTTCAAATACTCCTAACATTTTTGCAAAACCGATGTATTCAGCTTTTGGAGCATCTGGATAAATAGCTGCAACATCAGGACGAGGTATATCAACAGGTATCTGTAGTAGAAACTGACCGTTAACTATTAACTCGATAGCGACAGCGAGCGATTTTTTTCCTAAGACCCAACCCGCAATCAAAATAGAACTGCTTTCCACTTGTGGCTCAGGTTTTGGTAAATCTATAGAATACTCCCATAACGATTCCGAATTGTCTTGCAGCCTGGATACAGCCAAAATTTCAACAACAGGCACAATTTTTAAACTATAATCTTCTTGTTCCCGCGTTAAATGAGGGTTATAGCAAAGGTCATGCTCTATAATCTCCTTCCATCTTTGCTTCATTATTTCAGTTTCTTGTAAAAAGCGTTGCTGTTTTGTGGGTGTATTTTCTGCACCCCGACTCTTCGATTCATGGTGATATAAAACCACATGAGGCAAATAAATATTGCGGTAGCCAATATCTAGCATCTTTAGGCATAAATCAACATCATTGAACGCCACGGCAAGCTGTTCATCAAATCCGCCAACTTTTTCAAATACTTCTCTGCGACACATCAAACAAGCTGCGGTGACTGCGGAGTAATTATTCACAGAGACAAGCTGAGAAACATAGCCCTGATGGCTAGCAGGAAAGTTTTTGTGACTGTGACCAGCTACGCCTCCAATCCCCATCACTACACCCGCGTGCTGAATCAGATGATCTGGGTACAGCAATAAAGCACCTACAGCACCAATTGTTGGTCTTTGGACTTGCTCAACCATTGCCTCAAGCCAATCTGAAGTAATGATTTCTGTATCATTATTCAAAAACAGGATATAATCACCATTCGCTTTGGTCACAGCATAATTATTGATGCTAGAATAATTGAAGGGAATATTGTATTCATAACATTTAAATCTATTTGGTTCGCGCACTTTCCAGTCTGCAAAAATTGCTTTTGTTTCTAATTCGTCAGAGCCATTGTCTATGACAATAACTTCATAATTGGCATAGGTGGTTTTTTGGAATATAGATTTTAAACATCTATGTAAAACATCTCCTAAGTTTCGAGTGGGAATGATGATGCTAACGAGTTTGTACTCAGTAATTGAATACCTTACAATGTAAACACCAGGGAATTCGGGCGGGGTAACAATCTTATTTACTTTTTCGCCCCGTCGTTCTAGCGAATCTTTCAGAGCTTTTTTCGCTGCTCGCTCAGCGTAGGATTTAGCATGATGATTTCCTGCTGTAGAATTCGAGTGAATTCTCCAGTGATAAAGAACTTTAGGAATGTGAAATATTTTATCTGTTTTCTCGGTCAGTCTCAGAACTAGATCGTAATCCTGACTGCCTTCATAGCCAATTCTAAAACCTCCTACCAGATTTACTAAGGAACGACGGTAAACTCCCAAGTGACAAGTGTACATCCTGGAAAGAAATGAATCGGGACACCAATCTGGCTTGAAAAATGGGTCTGTTAGTTGACCTTGCTCGTTTAATTTGTCTTCATCAGAATAAATCATATCGGCTTGAGGATGGCGATTTAGCAACACAGCCACTTCATAAAGAGCGTCAGGTGTTAATAAATCGTCGTGGTCTAGCAAGGCAATAAATTCTCCAGTTGCCAATTTCAAGGCTGAGTTTGAAGAAGCCGAAATATGACTATTTTGAGTTTGATATACTACTTTTATTCTGGGATCTATCGCACTATATTCCTCCAGGATATTCCTAACATGAGGTTGAGCCGAAGCATCGTCAGCTATGCAAAGTTCTAAATACGGATAAGCTTGCGCGAGTACAGACTCAATAGCTTCCCGTAGCAGTTTTTCTGGTGTATTGTAAACGGGCATGATCATGCTGATCGCGGGCTTATACTTGAAGGAATTGACCCGCTCGGACATCTGTCGCAATTCATCGGGTTTAGGTGTATTTTCCTGCAACCATAAAGCGTAGATATCGGTATTAATAGAAGTTGTTTGAACAGCTTGAGATAGGCTACTGTTTTTTTGCAAACATTTTGCTAAATGCAAAGAAATTTCCGCACAATCTGGCTGAACCTGCAATCCCATCCGATAAAAGACGATCGCCTGATTTATCTCTCCTTGTCTAACTAAGGCATTTCCCAAACCCAAATAAAGTTCAGCATCATCTGGCTGAATATCTAATGCTTTGTGGTAAAGTTCGACATCATCAGGATTTTGTTGAATTGCCTGACGATACAAACTAATAGCTTCCTTTGAATACAACCGAGTTTGATTTTGCAGAGCTTCCCCCAACTTTTCATGCACGCAAGGCAGATCCGACTTTAAATGAATCGCCCTTCGATAAGAAGCGATCGCATCTTCCCACATCTCCAACCGCACCAAAGCATCCGCCAAGTTATAGTGAGACCAATGGAAGCCTGGATTTAGCTCGATCGCACTTCTATACGCTGACACCGCCTCCTCCCACATCTCCTGCTTAATTAGCACATCCCCTAAATTATTGTGCGACCAAGAAAAATCCGGGTTAAATGCGATCGCCAGACGATACGCAGCAACCGCCTCATCCAATCTGCCTTGTCCTTGCCAAAAATCCCCCAAATTGTGATGAACTTCCCACAAATCCGGCTGAATTTCGATAGCTTTTTGATAAATTATTACCGCTTCATCTAACTCGCCATTTTTAACAAGAGCGTCTCCCAAACTCTGGTAAATTTCTGCTGAAGTAGAATCTAAATCTAAGGCGTGGCGATAAGAGGAAATAGCCTGCTCCCACTCTCCTTTCTTGGCAAAAGCTTTTCCTAAGCTGTAGTGAGGTTTTGCAGAACTGAAGCTAGCATTAACTGTGCTAGAGGAATGGGGCAATTTTCTATTTTTTTTGTCCCCTTCTGAAGAGGTTATTTTTAAAGCTAAAGATTGCGGATTTAACAGGCGATCAATTGGTGGGCGCGCGAGCAATGAATCGGAATGGTTATTAAGAGGAAATTCTATGATATTATTGGTTTCGCTGTTCATATCCTATACCTGCAAAAAATTGAGACAGTCAAATCCTTGTGACTTATTCTTCTGTTCGCTGAATCAGTATCCGGAAAGTTGATCGCTAATTTTTTGCCAATTCGATCGCGCGGTGGTAAGCGTGGATCGCTCCATCAATTTCACCTTTTTCTTGCAAAGCATCACCTAGTTTGTGGTGAAATTCCCAGATATCCGGTTTCAATTCAATGGTTTTTTCATAACACCCGATCGCCTCATCCAACTGACCATGACGGTCTAAAACTTCCCCCAAACTTTGATAAGCTTGAGCAAAGCTGGGATTTAATTCGATCGCCCTCCGATAACAGGCGATCGCATCTTCCCGCCGATCGAGAGTAGCCCAAACCTTCCCCAAACTGTAATGAGACCCCTCATAATTCGGCTTCAGTTCAATCGCTTGCCAGTAAGCTGCGATCGCATCTTCCCACTGTTCCTGAACGCTCAAAACCTCCCCTAAATTGTGATAAGCATCCGCATAACTCGGCTGCAACTGAATCGCCCGCCGGTAACAAGAAATTGCCTTCTCCAACTGACCTAACTCTAGCAAAGTATTGCCCAGAGTAAAGTGTTCCTCACCCGTTGCCCAATTGATATCTAAACTAAGAGCTTCATACCAGTATTCTGCCGCTACTTGCGGGTGACCAGACTGCAAAAACACATTAGCTAAATTTCGGTAAGCTGATCCTAAATCAGGTTTGAGATCGAGGGCTTTTTGATAAGAATTTATTGACTTTTGCCACTGTTTATGCCGAGCGTAAATGCTGCCTAAATTCGCATGAATCTCAGCAAAATTAGGATCAATTTCCAAGGCTTTAGCGTACCAATACCGAGCCGCATCTACCTTGCCCATTGCTTGAGTAGCATTCCCCAAAATTTTGTAGGCAATTGCCTCCTCCGGTTTCATTTCAATAGCTCGCTTGCACTCAGTTATAGCCTCCTCAAATTTGCCCTGGGCGTAATAAGATTCTGCCTGTTTTATGTATGCTTCCGTACTGACAGAATTGACAACTGTCAGAGGTTTGCCAGAGTCGATCGCCTTTGCAGACAATCTGAGAGTTGCCGCAGATTTTGCAGGATTGTTACCCGGATTATTTACCTCTGTCGAGGAAGCGAGCGCATCCCCAGTTGCCACCGCAGCAGCAGGTTGGCCACTGTTTTGAGAGGCGTTTACCTGTGTCGCGGCGGCAACAGTATCTACTGCTTTACTACCCGATACCGAACAGTTACCGTTAAGTACCGCCACTTTCTGCAAACAGACAGCAGCTTCATCCAACTTGCCTTGTTTTGTCAGCGCTTTCGCCAGATTTTGGTAAGCAGCATTCAAGTTTGGATTTAACTCGATCGCGCGCTGGTAACACGCGATCGCCTGAGTGATTTTATCTTGCCTAAACAAAATGTTTCCCAGTTTAAAGTGGTGATTGGGCGATACCTTTTCCGGTTCCAAGGAAAATGCTTCATACCAGCACTCATTTGCCTCTTCCTGCTTGCCATCTTGCATCCACACGCGAGCCAAATTCCGGTAAGCTGCTGCTAAATTCGGCTGGAGGGCGATCGCCTTTTGGTAACAAGCGATCGCAGGCGTTCGCTGTTGTTTCATGGCATACAAACTGCCGAGATTTACGTAGGCTTGTACGTCGTTAGAATTAATTTTGACACTTGTTTGATAGCACTCGATCGCCCCTGCTAAATTCCCCCGCCCTTGCAAAATACTGCCCCACAGTTTGTAAGCAGCCACCGCATCGGGTTGAATTTCAATGGCTCGCTGACACTCAGCAATAGCGCTATCGAATTGTTTTTGGGCGCAATAGGATTCTGCCCGCTGAATGCAGTTATCAGCCGTATCTTGCCTCCGAAAATCGGTCGTAAAACCGCTGTCAACAACTGTCACCTGCGGCGAAACATCCGCAGAGTTGGGAACAGCGGGTGCAGAATTTGCCGGATGGGCGATCGTATTTAACAGTTGCGGTACAGCAGGAATTGTTTGCTGTTGCTGCTGCAACTGTACGCGAGGTTGATCGGCAGCAATTGTGGAATTCAATTGCAAGGAATTAGCTGCAACATTTGCCTGCAAAGTAGATGTTTGGGGATTCTGATGTAACTCAGCTTTTGGGTTTGCACCCACCACTACTGTATTCAACAGATCTCCAGAAAGATTAGCCTGATTTTCGCTATTTTTTCGATAGTTTGCAACTTCTTCCTGCAACTTTCTTTGAGCTTTTAGAGCATTTCCTAACTGTTGGTAAGCCTGGTTGAAATTGGGGTTTAACTCGATCGCGTGACAGTAACAGCGTATAGCCTGCGTTACCTGATTCTGCCTCAAAAAATTATCGCCCAATTGGATGTGTTCTTCAGGCGTGGCTTTAGCAGGTTCCAGAGAATACGCTTTAAACCAGCACCCGTCAGCCTCCGATAGCTGCCCCATTTGCGCCCACACCCGAGCTAAATTTCGGTAAGTTGATGCTAAATTCGGCTGAAGGGCGATCGCCTTTTGGTAAAATGCGATCGCCGATTGCCACTGCTGTTCCTGAGCATAAAGCGTCCCCAAATTAGTATAAGCTTCCGCAAAATCTGGCTCGAGTTCAATAGCCTTAGCGTAGCAGTTTTTCGCTTCCTCTACCTTGCCTTGAGCTTGCCTAGCATTACCCCAAATTTTATAAACCCTCGCATCTGGTTTAACTTGGATAACTCGCTGGCAAGCTGTCGCCGCCTGCTCAAATTTCCTTTGAGCATAAAACGATTCTGCACCTTGAATGTAGACTTCAATATCCTCGGGGTTGAAAGCTAAAACACCTGGAATGTTATTGTGATTACTTACTGTATTTTTCAGGGGCGTGGATGTTGATTGTTGGTAACAAACTAAAGCCATATCCCAATTTTTTTCTTGGGCGTACAGAGTCGCAAGTTTAGTATAAACTTCCGCAAAATTTGGCTGAAGTTCCAGAGCTTTTGTGTACCAATGCTTTGCCTTGGCTAAATTTCCTTGTACTTCACTGATATTGCCCAAAGTTTTGTAAGCTGGTGCAAAATCAGGTTGGTGTTTCAGGGCTTGCTCGCAAGCAGCTACAGCATCAGCTAACTTGCCTTGTTCTAAATATAATTCTGCCCGTTTTTGGAAATAATCTGCTGATTCTTGGTTCATAATGACCCTCGGTTTTTTATGCTCTTCGCTCGCCATTAAATTTTGTGCATTTTTTGAGGGAATTAGATTAATATTCCCCATCATGTTTTTGAGATAATTCAAATTTACTAAAATATCTTCAGTCAATGGATTTTGATACATTAACTGTCGGATTGGGTAGCACTCAAAGTTCTCTCCTGTTACGTAATAATGTTCTAGATTTAGCTGCTGACCGATCGCCCAATAGTAATGCCTGATATAATTCGGGGAGGTCAGCTCAATTACTTTTGTTCCGGGAGAACAGAAAATAATATTTGTTAAACCGCTGCCGTGCGGCGCAATAATTACTTTCGCACGAGCAAATAAAGCTATCTGCTCGTTCAAAGTCATAGATTCTAGTAGCACTGGAACAAAGCCAAATCCGCTTAAAAAATCGATGACTTTTTCTTCATTGATGACTCGTCGGTAGCTACATTTGCTGCGGCTGATATAGATGCGTTCTGGGTGAGGATTTTTGCTCTCGCTGGCGAAGCTTTCTGGGAGTTTAGGAGATTGTTCTCTTGAAAAAACTCGCCTCAAAAACTCAAGCCCCTGGGTTGACAGCCAACCCAAATATCCGGAAAAAGAGGGAACAATTAATTGTTTGGCTTGAATGTAAGGATGGCGATCGCTCTCGATAATTTTATATTCAGGAATCCCCAATGCTTTCAGGGTTTCTCGCTGAAAAGGCTGCTGGCAGCTATTAACCAAAAACCAATCTATCTCTGCCACATTTACCCCCCAACGGTGCAGAATTTCCATCCGGGGCAAGATATCCACCATCCAGTGAAAATAGACATTTCCCGAAAGTCCGGCCAATACCGCCACGGTACCGTCGATCTTTTCTAAAGGTGGCAATTCTTCCGGTTTTAAATTCAAAAACCTGTGCGGAGTAGAATGTTGATTGTCGCATCCTGGTAACTCGCCCGGATATTCGCGGGAAAGTTCGGGTAACAGGCGATCTTGTTCATCTATAATTGCGATCGCATTGCAAATCATCCAAGAATTTTTCTGCGGTACAATCCAAGCCCGCCCGTTGGGGAGGGAAGTCACAAAGGTTTGCGGCGACTCAAAAGCTGTTTTGTGCTGGCGATCGCAAGAATATACGCCATCACCTAAATGTACAGGCTCAAACTGTCTGAAAATCCGCCTGAGACACCGCTGACAATCTAAACCATGACATTTCGATTTCTGCTGTTCATTCCCATTGACAATGGAGGGTAAGGATCTGTCAAATTTGGAATTTTCAATATCTCCCAAAATGGTAAGTCTGGGGTGTCCGAAGGATTGAGGAGTGGCAGGGATTTTTGCAGGGGAATTATCTCCACGATCGACCTTTATATCTCGATCCCCCCTAGCCCCCCTGATGTCGGCTCGATCCCCCCTAGCCCCCCTTCTTAAGGGGGGAACCGGAAGCACTTTCAAAGTCCCCCTTTTTAAGGGGGATTTAGGGGGATCTAGACTGGGGTAAAGGCGAGTCAGTTGCTGCAATTTCTGTTGTTCCAATACAGCCTGCAATCGATCGCAAATATCCGATCGATCGCCCGCAATTGCTAGCACCAAGCGGTAAATTACAATCGCTGCCGAAAATCGTTGCTGTTGACTCAAGCAATCAGCCAGCCGCAAGTAAATATCCGCATTCTTAGGTTGAATTTGTAAAGCTTTTTGGTAATATTGTTCCGCCTGTTCGTAGCCGCCGTACTCAGCCAAGGTATTTCCCAGATGAAAGTAAGTATCTGCTAAATTGAGGAGCAATGATGAAGGAGCGAGCGGATTTTTAGTAAGATCAGAAATGCCAGAACCAGAGCCATTTTTTCCTTGAAGTTGCCGGAGAAATCTGACACAGGCTATTTGAGAGCGATCGAGTTCATTGAGTTCTGCTACAGAAGTCAACCGCATCTCTACGTGGCGACAAAAACCTTCAACAAACTCGCTTTCGAGAGCGATCGCATTTTGGAAAGATAGCATTGCTGAGGCTAATTTGCCTTGCGCTATCAGGGAAACAGCCCGATCGCCATACACCGCAACCCGATCGGGATTTTGGCTAATTACCCGATCGAAACATTCTCCGGCAAAAGTATGCAGCCCCAACTGCTGGAATGCTTTCCCCAAATTGTAATGGGCCATCACTAACTCTGGTTGCAACTCGATCGCGCGGCGGTAAAGGGCGATCGCTTGTTCAGGCTTTCGCAGTTCCAACAGTACAATACCTAAATTATTGTACAGAGCCGCATCATCGGGCGCAACAGCTATTCCCGCTTGAAAAACTGCAATTGCTTCATCAAATTTGCCCTCCTGGGCCAGAATGCAGCCCCAATTGCTGTAGGCTTTGACTGCGCAAGGTAAAAGTGCTTTTTCAGAGCTTTTTTTCCAGCAGGATATGGCTTGCTGGTAACTGTCAATCGCTGCTTCTATCTTTCCTTGCTGTTGAAAAGCAGTGCCAGTGTTGTAGTGAGTTGTAACATCTAAATTGGTATTTTGTGCGATCGCTTCTGTACTAATCATAGTTAAATCACTGATTTTAAAATGTGAATTTATACCGCCAGTTATAACTAAGATTGCACACTAATTAAGACTTACATACTGATGGTCATACCATGGGAAATTTGAGATTTGAGACTTGAGATTTTAGAGTGGGGATGATTGACGGGATATTGGCTTGGATATTCCCTACAGTTGCCGGATTTTAGAAGAATGGTATCATCAGCCATGTATTTCACTACACTACTTCGTTACCACCCGCATCTCGTTCAGTTGACCTGTGACCGCTTGACAGTTGACCGCTTGAGGGCACTTGACTGGGAAGTCCGAGGATTGGAGGAATGAATAGTCTGATTTTAATTTCTCCCTACAATGGTTCCGGCTTTAAACCAATTTTTTATGGTAAAAAAACTGGTTATTTTAGTGGCGGTGCGTAAGTAATGGCTAAGGTGAGTAACAATAAAGATACCTGTTCTATAGCAGGATTTACGCTTTATTTCTCGAACCGCAATTTCGCGCTATATATAATAGTTTAGCCAAAATTTTGTCAGCACCAATCCTGTCTGTAATAAATTTTATTGTTTTTCATAAAAAGTTTTATTTTTTGTTATTCAAAGTGATTTGATTATTCTGGGGCGGGCAGATCGATGACCCGTAATAATTAAATTATATGAATGGTAGATATACCCTCAATCGGGTTCAAATTTAGATGATTTCAAAGTTATTTGACCCAATATTCAGGTTAGAACCGACTTGCGCGACGATCGAAACTTGACCGTTTTGATTGCGGTAGTACAACAAACCGTCAACCGGGTTGTAGATGACATTAGCCGCGCCCGCAGTCCCAGGAGTGTTGGGATTGAAATTGGGGACGGCAATAAATTCGTTTGGAGTTAGATTGCCCGGTATCAAAGCATTAAACACAGCTCGATCGAGCTGGATTTTATCTTGTGTAGGATTAAAATCGGTCAGGGTATCCATATTATCGGCGCCGACAAACTCGAAGCGGAATGTATCCGCCCCCAGCCCACCGCTGAGGATGTCATTTCCTTTGTCGCCAGAAATAATATCGTTTCCTTTGCCGCCTTCTACGATGTCATTACCTTTACCGCCGAACAAAATATCGTTTCCTTTGCCACCTCTTACGGTGTCATTTCCTAAGTTGCCGTTGATCAAGTCATCTCCGGGGCCTCCCTCAAGCAAATCATTGCCTTTACCGCCGAACAAAGCATCATTTCCTTCGCCACCCAAGACAATATCGTTGCCCTCACCGCCGAACAGGTTGTCGTTGCCGAGGTCGCCGCCGATCAAGTCATCTCCGGGGCCGCCCTCAACCAAATCATCGCCTTTACCGCCGAACAAAGCATCATTTCCTTCGCCGCCCAAGACAAGATCGTTGCCCTCACCGCCGAAAAGGTTGTCGTTACCAATGCCACCGAAAAGGCTGTCGTTGCCGAGATCGCCAAACAGGAAGTCATCATCAGCACCGCCCTCAATGAAATCATCACCTTTACCTCCAAACACAGTATCATTGCCTTCTCCGCTGCGGATGGTATCGGTTCCTTGATTGCCAAAAAGAAGGTCTTCGCCAGGGCCACCATCGATTAAATCATTGCCTTTACCGCCGAACAAAACATCATTTCCGTCGCCGCCTCTTAAGCTGTCATTGCCCTCTAGACCAAATATGATGTCATTGCCATCAAGACCGGCAGCTTCATCGTTACCAGAGCCTAGAATGATTTGATCCGAACCGATGCTACCGTTAATCCTGTTTGGTATATCGGGTGAGCCTTGGATAATTAGACCGCCAATAGCGTTCGGTTGAACGCTTAGCGGTTGAGTGGGATTTGTTATTTGGGACATGGCCAGTCATCTCGCATAGGGGGGGTATCTATCGGGAGTGTTTAGATCTCTGGTGAATTTTACTAGCTAAAATCCTGATGTCCGGAATGGTTGTATATAAAAAAAATCCCAAAAATCCAATGATTTTTGGGATTTGTTGCAATAGAAAAAATAATGATACAACCGGAACTTATTTAACTATTTCTACGTCTTTAATTGACCACTAAAAATTATTTGCGGTGAACCAGAGTTGCGCTAGCTTGGTCTGTCGGAACTAGCAAGACTTCGCTAATATTGACGTGGGGCGATCGCGTCGCACAAAAATACACGACATCCGCTACATCGTCCGCAGTCAGAGGTGTCAGTCCTTGATAGACATTTTTTGCCTTTTCTGCATCGCCGTGAAACCGGACATTGCTAAATTCTGTTTCCACCAAACCGGGTTCTATTTCCGTCACCCGCACCGGTGTTCCCAAAAGGTCTTGTTTCAACCCTTCAGAAATAGCTCTCACCGCTGCTTTGGAAGCGCAATAAACATTACCTTTCGGGTAAGCTTGGCGGCCTGCTATGGAGCCGATATTGACTACGTGGCCGCGGCCTCGGCTGACCATTCCCGGCACGATGTAGCGAGTCATGTACAGCAAGCCTTTCACATTGGTATCGATCATTTCTTCCCAATCTTGAAAGTTGCCTTCGTGCAGTTTGTCTAAACCGCGGCTCAGTCCGGCATTGTTAATCAGAATATCGATGTTTTTCCAGGCTTCGGGGAGCGCAGTTATCGCTGATTCGACTTGCAGGCGATCGCGCACGTCCAATTCTAGCAAGTAAACCTCGTTCGCCGACGCGATCGATTTTGTGTCTGCAAGTTCGTTTGCCAGTCGATCGAGGTTTTCAAGGCGGCGGGCTGCTAAGATTAGTTTGGCTCCACAGGAGGCGAATATCTTGGCACAGGCTGCTCCGATACCGCTACTCGCACCCGTAATGAAAACAATTTGATTTTGGATAGAAATCATTTTTTGTCAGTTGTCAGTTGACTGTTGTCAGTTGACTGTTGTCAGTTGTGATTAGTCATTAGTCGGTAGTCATTAGGGAAAATTACCAATGCCCTGCGCGGGCCAATTCCCTGCGCGGGCCAATTCCCAATTACCAATGCCCTGCGCGGGCCAATTCCCTGCGCGGGCCTGCGCGGGCCAATTCCCCATTCCCAATTCCCAATTCCCCATTCCCATAACATCTATTATTTTACAACCCGCAATCGCACGCTAACTGTTGCTATTCCGCCTTGCCGCATCAACACTGCTGAAATCCAGCGAGTCTCAGGCGCAGCGGGAGCTTTACCTACTTTAAAAATCCCCCCGGAATTCAGCAACTCCAGATCGACTTCTGCGGACTTAAAAAATGTTTTTTCGGTAACTGGTTCCTCCAAAATAGTTCCTATTAGAATGTCATTGCCGAGCGGCTCTCGAACAATGGCATCAAAATGGTACTCTTCGCCCACTTTAACTTGCTCCGGCCAATTAACTTCAATTGTGGGAGGATTTTTCCCATAACTAAGCTGAGTTTTTTCTGCTAAAATCTCTTGCTTAACTATTTTTTCACCTTCCAAACGCTGCTGAGAACGGATGGTAGCTTTCAGATTTAATTCTCGGCCATCTTTTTTCTGAGTGCCGGCAATTGTAGTTATGGTTTCAGCGATAATCGCGCTACCTTCGGTTTTCCAAGATTTGATCTCGGTGCGGTAATTCAAACTCGGATATCGCTCCCACAGTTGGGTAAGGGCTTTTTCCATGATGCGGCTGTTTAAGCCGTCAGAATGAGTGAAATTCTGGCTGTAAAATGCCATGACTGCTTTGACATCGCGCCGGTTGGCTGCTGCGTCCATTTCTGTTAGCAGTTTGGTGAGTGGGGCTGGCGCATTGGCTGGGGTTTGGGCGATCGCCCCGGTCGTCGCCCCGATCGCGCCTACAGCATTCGGATGCAGTACGCCAGCACTTACCACTGCTAAACATAACAACATTTGAGCGATCGACTGCCCGCAGTTAAAGCCAAACACGATCGCCCGTTGGCGCAGCCCTCGAAGAGGATCGGCTTTTTCGTCCCGACGGCTGGCAAAATACTGAGATACACTTGGCATTAAATTCAAAAAATTACGCATTAGATGATAACTTGGTTATTTGTCAGGGGTCGCGGCGCGGGCAACTGTTCGCCTGCAACGAAAAACTGACAACGGAAGGAGGGACACGGCACAATCTAATTTTAGATGGCTGATTGAAAATTGGCTGAAACTGCCGGAACAATAAGCATAATAATCTAAAACCTCTAATCTAAAATCGATCGACCTGTGGAACTTGTAAAAGAAACAAATACCTTGACAAAAGCCCCCCTGCGGTTGTTGGTTGCAGCTAGCGGCACGGGAGGACATCTATTTCCGGCGATCGCCACCGCTGCGGAGTTGCACGACTGTCAGATCGAATGGCTGGGAGTCCCAGACCGCATGGAAACGCAGTTAGTTTCATCCCTTTACCCCCTCCACACGATCGCCGTTGAAGGCTTTCAGCAGCGATTTGGACTCGGTACAGTGCGAATTTTGGGCGGACTCCTCGGCTCGATCCTTCAGGTGCGAAAGTTGCTCAAAGCGGGAAATTTTCAGGGAGTATTTACTACCGGCGGTTACATCGCAGCACCAGCAATTTTGGCGGCTCGCTCTTTGGGTTTGCCGGTAATTCTCCACGAATCTAACGCAATTCCGGGGAAGGTGACGCGGTGGTTTAGTCCTTTTTGCAATGCTGTGGCGATCGGATTTGCAGCAGCAGCCCAGCATTTACCGGGCGCGAAAACGGTGGTTGCAGGTACGCCAGTGCGATCGCAATTCCTCGCGCAGCAACCTCTAAAGTTACCAATTCCTGACAGCGTACCTGTCATTTTAGTTATGGGCGGCTCCCAAGGTGCTGTCGCAGTCAATAAATTAGTGCGCGAGTGTGCTCCGGCTTGGTTTGATGCGGGTGCTTGGGTAGTTCACCTCACCGGAAATAATGACCCGGATGCTGAAATTTTGAAGCACGAACAGTATCTGTCGATGCCATTTTACGACAATGTGGCGAGTTTATTGCAGCGAGCAAATATCGCAATTAGTCGATCGGGCGCCAGTGCGCTAACAGAATTAGCAGTTACCGGAGTACCTTCTATTTTAATTCCGTTTCCTCACGCCGCTGACGACCACCAAAGATTTAACGCCGAAGTATTTGCCACAGCCGGCGCCGCCTTCGTATTCCGTCAAAGCGAACTCACAGCAGAGGTATTGCAAAGCAAGGTGCTCTATTTGTTAAAAGATACCGAATATTTAGCAAAAATGTCTCAAGCGGCTACTCGCTTAGCAGTAACAGACAGTACGGAACGTTTGGCAAATTTGGTCAGGGAATTGTTGAATCGGTAGCGAAAACTTGACACCGCTGCTAATTTATACCATTTTTCCAAACTTATGCAACAGTATTCGTAGGGTGCGTCGCCACGAAAAATCCCTAAATTCAATCAACTTTTCGAGCGGCGACGCACCTTATAGCATTTATAAAAAAGTTTACTACAACAAAAATGTTAGTTTTATTCCAATACGGTTCACTCGCAGATGGTCATTGCGAGGCACGAAGCAATCGCAATGTCTATTTTTCATCGGTTTTCTCTCTGGGAATCTCTTAAGTAAACCGTATTGAGTTTTATTCACATGAGCCCTTGAAAATAACAGGTTCGTCGCTATTGGATTGTCGCTCTTTTTTGAGGATTGTCGATGGCTCCGCACCCTACGGCTTTGATTTAAAAGAAAACCGCAGATGAACGCTTCGGAAGGCAGATCGTGTCAAGATAATTTGCGAATGAATGCAGTTCAAGTCTTTAGTCCGCGAAGGCGGACTTCGTTTGTATAGTTGCGGTTTCAACCGCCGAGTTTTATGAAATCCCTGTCCTTTTTTCTTGGCGTTGATTTGCCTTAAACTGCTTCTTCACAATTGAGTTGAGTCTTGAAGTATTCCTTAAGCGATTGATGAGTAATTGTAGCGCTATTTTGAGCAGCAAGTTTCCAGGGATATTCTTCTTGCGTCATGTTGCGCAACTTCCATGCAGCAAACTGCCCAAACACCGAGTAAAATTCATCAAGCAGGCTCTTAGTTTCTTCGTCGTAAATCGAAAAGTCTATATCTTCAGGATATGGAATTGCACCAGCACCATACTTTTTATAGTGACGGTACAAATCAGGAACAACCGGCCCGTGAGTCCATGCTTCTATTGTTTCGGGAAATAGCGGTGCATCGTACAAAGCTAAATGAAAGCCTTGAGCGTAGTAAAGCAATTTCTGAAGTTTGAGATTAGATATCAGATCGCCAGCATCTTCACTTGCCTGAGCCAAAAAGTATTTGGTAGCATCATCACAACTCAGCATAACTTACTTGGTAATCATTAAACGGCTTATTTTTATGATACTAGATGCGAAGTAAGGTTTGTAGTGAGGACTTTAGTCCGCAGAATCAGAGGACTAAAGTCCTCACTACGAACTGTTATTAATTCGTTTAAACGACATTCAACTTCACAAAGGACTAAAGTCCTCACTACGAACTGTTATTAATTCGCCCTAAACGACATTCAACTTGACAAAATCAACCACCGACGCTAAGCCATCCTGAGTCTTCAGATTAGTAAAAATAAAAGGTTTGTCCCCGCGCATCTTTTTTGCATCCCGTTCCATCACGCCCAAATCTGCTCCCACAAAAGGCGCGAGGTCTGTTTTATTAATCACTAACAAATCCGACTTAGTAATTCCCGGCCCGCCTTTGCGCGGAATTTTATCACCCGCAGCCACATCGATCACGTAAATTGTCAAATCTACCAACTCCGGGCTAAAAGTTGCCGCCAAATTGTCGCCGCCGCTTTCGACAAACACTAAATCTAAATTAGTAAATTTGTATTCTAACTCTTCTATAGCTACCAAATTGATCGAAGCATCTTCGCGGATAGCAGTGTGGGGACAGCCGCCCGTTTCTACTCCCAAAATGCGATCGCTCTCCAAAGCTTGACTCCGAACCAAAAACTGTGCATCTTCCTGAGTATAGATATCATTAGTCACAACCGCAATCTGGTACTGTTGGCGCAGCGTTTTGCACAAAGCATCAAGCAAAGCTGTTTTCCCCGAACCAACCGGGCCAGCAATTCCTACACGAAAAGCACCCATAGCGATTTTAGATTTTGGATTTGAGATTTGAGATTTTTTATATTGTAGGGTGCGCAGTGCGCACCTGGCATTAGCTAGTTCCAAGGCTCTGCCTGGGAACTCATATTAGCGAGGCTCTGCCTCGCCTGGTAAAATGGAAAATGGAGGCAGAGCCTCCGGATCTACGTTACCAGGCAGAGCCTTGGAACAAGTATAATGAATAGAAATTTCAACTCCGAAACAACCGAGTGTACAGAGTTTCGTGCGCCATGCTAGCCAGTCCCAATCCCCAACTGCAACTACCAAGGTCATCATCTTCTAATACTAAAACTTCTTGCGCCGTTGAACTAATTTGAGATTGCAAATCTAACAGCAACTGCTGGCCCGCAGTTTGACCGAGGGGAATCAGTTTCACGCCCGCACTCGCCAAATTTGCAGCCCAACTGTACAAATATCCTACCACGGCCGCTTCCTCTTCAATCTGCCAGCAAGCCGCCGCCATCCCAAAGCCGATCGCAAAATTGCACTGATTGCCGCCAACTTCGACCAAATCTTTTACAATAGTTGTCAATCCAGAAGCTACGGGCGATCGCAAATCCAGCAACAACCGCGTCAAAGTACGTCCCATTTGCCAACTTTGCAAGCGCAACTCTTCAGTTTCCTTAGCCGCAGTCGCCCAAGCATTCCAGTAACTCAAAGCTTTCAAATCCCCAATCTTCGCCGCCCTCAAAGCCCGTACCGCCACAGCAGCTTCAACTCGCACCGCCCCAAATTCCAGCGAATTTTGCAACCAATTCCTCAAACTACTCTCGCTGTCGATCGCACCTGCTGCTACCAAACTCTCAATTCCTTCAGAATAACTATAAGCTCCCACAGGCGCAAAAGCTAACTGCAACAAACACAAAAGAGAATTACTGCGATCGTCCATCCGTTATATCCATTAAATCCGGTAGTACACTGTAATCATTAAATTTATTCCATAAATCTTTGATCGATCGACCAACCGCAGATGTCAGACAGACAAACGCAGATAAACGCAGATAATTTCAAGATATTAGAGCAAGCAGTCTATTGTCACGTCCATCCGTTAATCCGTTACATCCGCTACAAAATCCGTTGCCGAACTTTTTTTTCAGTGACTGTGCGCGTAAGCGCCGATTTCCGGCTGAAACGGCACAATTTCCTCTATTACTTCCAAACCCATCTTTTCCAGCATTCCCTGCAAAACAGAATCAGGAGAAAGCCTTAAATAATTATCAGCAACTTCTAAAGCTACGTGACGATTTCCCAAATGATAAGCCGCCCGCATCAGCAGCAGCCCAGTCGAGGCCCGCGCTGTCAGTACCGGTTCGGGTTTTGCACTTACCAGTACCAAACAGCTACCGTCTTCCGACTGTAATAAATCTCGATCGCGCAACACCGTACCTCTAGGCAAAGCCAAGTGTAGCACTTCTCCAGCCTCCGTCTCGAATCGGTGGCGGCTGCGAGTGCGATCGTCCGCTGTCATCGGCAAACTCAAGCTGACAACAGCATCGGGATTTGCAGGCAAATGTTTTGTGAAAGTTAGCATTTTTCTATTCTATTCCTCAAAGGAATTGACTTCACATCTAGTTTTTGAGGAATATCTTTTTTCTTTCTAATTGCGATTTACTATGGGTGGGGTGGGCATCCTGCCCGCCTCTACCGTTAAATTTCAATGCCAAATAGTTATCTCTCTGAACCGCTCCCGTTCTTGTTTGCTTACCATATTTAGGTTACTTTGTCAAGCACTTATTTATCGAGCGCCCTTTTCTCAAAAAATATTGCCTGCCGTCCAGCAACTCGAACCATAGAACAGGAGAGGAAGAAAGACTCAAGCGCATCTATTTTATTGATTGCCCACTTGTTGCAGCCGCAGCAGCTCGGCTTGAATTTGCTGTTTGATTGCCGGATTCGCTTGCTGGAGCAAAGTGAGCTGATTGAAGCGACTAACTGTCAAACCATTGGTTTCGATAATTTTTTTAGCTTGTTGGCAATAATTCACGGCCACGCCGCGCATACCTCCAGACAGGCTGTTAATTCCCTGAGTTTCGTTGCAGACTATTCTGGGAACCGAGCCACCAGCCATTCCTTTAATTTCCTTCATAGCTTCCTCCCGTCTGGGTTCTATTCCCAATACAGAGCGAGCGTAGCTAGTAATTTCGGCGTTGCTAATTTCTTGAGCTTGGGCGGCCGCTCCGAAAACGAGGCTTGGAGATTTTGCGTACAAGTCAGGGGCCCATCCGCTAGCCAAAGCTGCTGCGGAAATGATGCCAAGCAACAGCGATTGCCGCAGCATCCGGTTTAATCGAAATTTAGAGGTGTTGAGTGAGGTGTTCATGGTCGTCGGTGATTGCTTGCGTGTAGATAAAAATGACACAGCGCACAGAGGCTCAATATTTGAGAATAATGTGGTGGCTAAAAAGTTCCTGCCCTTGAGTGACAATTTTTAATTCAAGCACTCTTGATTTGCTAGTTGCTAGAGCGATCGACTTTTTGGCAAATTCGATAATTTGCTTCACTTTAGCATCTTTCGGAGGTTGACCCAACACAAAATTTACACGGTAATTTTCACTCTAGCAATCCCTTAACCGAACTCAGCTCTCGAACCAACTCTTTAAACAACAATTTAACAGCTTTAGCGGC